>NZ_JZIR02000003.1:0-222117 GCF_000961955.2 Hymenobacter sp. AT01-02 | reverse complement strand
GGGGGGGGATGCGCCGGGGGCTCGTCTCGTTTAGGGCCTTCCCAGCCGGGAGGCTCTTTTATCTATTTGCTTAACAAGCCTATCTAGCGTTAACATTGCCAGCCGGGGGCTTAGGAACTAGCTTTCATTGTACGCAGCGCCTCACCGCCCCGTCTTTGCTTAGGCGGAGCGGTGGGGCGCTGCGTTTTTATCTGCTTAGCGTGTTGGGCCAGCTATTACCTCAATCATACTATTTGGTGAGAGGTATTCCTGAGCTAGCTCTCGCAGAGTGCTTGCCTCAACTTGATCAACCTCCTTCAAGAAGTCAGAGTAAAATGTACTTGGTAGGTCGTAGAAGATAATGCTCTTATACTTGTCACACTGTTCAAATACAGTGCTTAGTTCATTAGCAAACTTACCAGCCATGTAGTTTTTCACTGTTCGCAACTCATCTGCTGGAATTAGGTCTTCTTGCAACAAGCGTAGCTCATGCTGAACTTCCTTAATGGCCACGTCTGCATTCTTGGCGTTTACATCTGAACCAATTGCGAAGCTAGTTGCATGTTCGCGTGGGCCAGTGCTAGCGTAAATACCGTAGGTCAGGCCTTTGTCTTCGCGTATGTTCTTCATCAGGCGCGAACCGAAATAACCGCCGAGAACTTTGACTAGTACTTGGAGTTGGTGCGTCTGGGGGTGGTCAAGTGCCGGCCATAAACGACCAATGCGTAGAGAAGCTTGAATGCTGCTAGGTACTGTAACATAATCGAGTGCAGGTCCGCTAGCAGGAGCAACAGATACAAGCTTTTCGAGTGGCTTTTCAGTTACAATGCCTTCTCCTAGCGTTTGGCGCACCAACTGCTCATGGTACGTACTGACATCACCGCATAAGAACAGCTCAGCGTGTGAGAGCTGGTAGGTAGCATGGTAGAAAGCTTTAACCTCCTCAGAAGTTGTTTGCTCGAATTGCTTTTCGTTAAAGACCACTCCGTACGGATAGGTAGCTCCATATAGGTTCTGGGAGAACCGTTCAGCTGCTAGATAGCTAGTTTTTTGGCGCTCCACCTGGACGTTTTGGATAGTACGGGTCTTAAGTTGATTGAACTCGTTTTCGGGGAATGTAGCTTCAGTTAAAACATCTAGGAACAAGGGAAGAAGCTTTTCCAAATGGCGAGCTAAGCAGTACAGCGTAAGCGTTGCCCGGTCAAACCCTTGTTCGCACTCCAGTGAAGCGCCGTAGAAAGCTACTTCATCAGCAATCTGCCGGGCCGTGCGGGTACGCGTACCTTCCAGCAGCATACGAGCGGTGAGTAGCGAAACGCCGGAAGCAGTATCGTACCACTTTCCGGCTTTGAATACCGCCTGGAGGCGAATTACTGGCTGGGCTGCGTTACAAAGAACGTGGAGGCGGGCTCCATTAGGGAGCGAAAACACGTCAGCCGCGGGCAGCGTTACGCTGGCCAGCGGCTGAACGGGAGGAGCGACTGTGCGGTCGAGCATTCAGTAGGGAGTTAGTTGGTCGGAGACGGCTCAGATTCACCGAAGGCATCCGAGAGGTCATTGACGTTAAAGTGCAGAGAGATGCGGATTGTTTGTGAGAGCGGATTGTTGCGCGAGTTTGGTACCAAGTAAGCTGCATCAACCCCTAGTACGTTGTAGCGCAAGCCCGCTCCAAAGCTGAGGTATTGCCGGTCACCTTTTCTGGGATTCTCGTAGAAGTAGCCAACGCGTGCCATCAACAGATCGTTGTACGTATACTCAAGGCCAGTTGATAGGTTGATTTCGCGTAATTCCTCTTTGAAGCCGCCTGGGGCATCACTAAACGAGTTGAAGACAGCTGCAACAATACCTTGCTCAGCACGCTTTCTGTTCTCGTCTACCACGGATTGCTTAGTAGTATTCGTCGGATCATCAACGTCGTAGAAAGGCGTTGGAACCAGAAGCTTGTTCACGTCGAAAGCTAGGGTAAGCTTGTTATAAGGGTCCAACTCTTTCGTAATGGCCGTACCCAGCTTAAGATTCATAGGTAGAAAATCTGGCTGAGCGACATTGGTATAAGATATCTTATTGCCAATGTTAGAAATAGTACCACCTAACGACAAGTTGTACTCGCCCGCTCCAATTGTGAGGTCGTTGGTGTAATAGGCTCCCAGGTCAACGGCTACGGCATTAGCAGGCTTCGTATCGGCAGCGCCACCAGTGAGGTTAGAGCGCAGGAAGCGTGCATTTAAGCCAACGCCAAAGTTCTCGCTGAGCTGCTGACCATACCCTATGGTTAAGGCGTACTCTTTGGGGTTGAACGTTGGACCGGCTTGGCCTTGGGCATTACGGTACTGAATCTCACCCAAGTCAAAGTACATCAGATTGGCAGATAAGCCAGCGCGTTGGCCAATCTTGGCGGTACCGGATAGGTAGGCAAGGCCCATATCATTAGCTACGCTAGCTAACCAAGGCGTATACGAGGGAGAAACGCTGTACTTGTACCTAACGAATCCTAGCTTACCAGGATTGTAGTATCCGCTGTTGGCGTCTGGGCTAATGGCCACCCCTGCCTCGCCGAGGGCTGCTGAGCGCGAATCAGGACTGATTGTAAGGATGGGTACAGCAGTGGTAATAGCGTTTGACTGGGTCTGGGCCTGAGCAGCAACTGCGAGGCTCAAAAGACTAGGAACAAGGGCAAAACGCAAGGACAGTTTTGTCGAACGCATAACAACGGAAAAAGTAGGAGCGGAAGGTAGGCGAAAAGCCAGGGTTTTAGTTGAGAAGAACTAATTTTTCGTATTTGGAAGCAGTAGAGCCGTCGCTTGTGCGAACACTCACCCGGTACACGTATACCCCACGCGCGAGCTGATCGTGGTACTCATCGCGCCCATCCCAAGTGATGGACGACACGTGCGAGCCAGCAGCCAGCGCCGAACCTTGTAGCGTGCGAACCAAGCGACCCGCTACCGTGAAGATCTGCACTTGAATGTCTAACTCTTCCCCACTCCGGTTATGATCGAAGTGGAAGGTCGTGTTACCAGCAAAGGGATTAGGATAGTTCAAGACGTGTTGCAGAGCCAGCTTGTCGGTGGAGGCGGCAATGAATTCTAGACTACGCTCACTGGAGTTGTTATACGTATCCCAAGCCTTCACCTTAAGTAGGTGTGGCCCCGGAGTAAGTTCTTTGAACACATACTGCACTTGGCCCGCCTGAAAGCTATCCACCTTAGCGGTGTAAAACTCATTCAGGATAATGACTTTGTTAGGGTCATTATCAAGACTAGCCGTAATGTCGTGGCCGATACCGGAGCCAGCCGTATTGATACCACTTTCATCCCGTAGCTTACCCAGCAGGGTAGAGGTAGTAGGAGTCAGACCGCCAAACACGAATGACTCATCATTGTTCATGAAAAGCCGAATGCGAGGCGGGATGGTATCTAACGAAGCCAAATCGGAAGCACCACCAACTGGCACCAAGCGGGCACCGTGGGCGTCTTGCTTACGAATGGAGTCGGCGGCATACAAACTAATTTTGCCTAGCCCAAAGCTGTAGTTGATATCCTTCGGCACCACAAAGTTGACAGTGAACCGACCGTTGGTTACGCTGGCCTGCCCATCATACACCACGTTCTCGCGAACAACTACGGAAATTACCGAGTCAGAGGATTCATTGCGCAACGTTTTAACGATGGACTGCTTTTCAAAGACCGTTACCTGAGCCGTGCCGGTAAAGGTAGAATTACGCTGACCGCTTTGCTGTACTTCTCCTTTGAGCACTACTCGGCTTAGGGCCTTTAAGGTGTCTTGCTGGGTAGCTCCTGCAGGGCGGCCGTTGAGTTCCGTCACAACGGTCTGTTGGTCGGGGTAGGCTAGGCGCATGGAAGGGTCGCCTAGCAAGGCGTAGTTGCGGTTGGCATCGCCAAAGGCGGCAATGTTTTTGGCCGTGGTGATGACGTCCCCGATGCGGGGCATGGTCCCGTCGGAGCGCCGTTGTAGCACGTCGTTAAAGAACTCAACCGCTAGGCCTTGGTTGTTGCTGGCGTACACTACCCGCGTAGTGGTAAACAAGCCAATAGCGCCCCCTGCAATGTCGGTCAGGGATAATTCGCCGGCGGAAGTGAGTTCAGGGTTGTCGTAAGTACTAAAGTCGCACGTACCGGTGAACATGAACGCCAAGCGGCGGGTATTTTGCAGGCGAAGAACAGAAGCACTGGTTAAAATTTGCTCGTCGGCCCAGGCAGTGGGGCCACCATGCCCGATATAGCTCACAAGTAAGGAACCCTGCTCAAAAGACTCATCAATTGCCTGTTCGCACTCGGGGGAGCGCTGACCCGCGGCTACAGGGTTTTGCCGGTACATGTCAAGATACACCTTGCGCACGTTGTAGTTGGGCTGCGTAGTAGCTAGCGGGTTTGCTAGTGGCTCGGCACCTGCTCTTGTGAATAGGTTTGCGTCGCCGTCATCCGTGACGAACGTGAGGCGGTTGCGCCACTTGCCATAGCTAGTCGGGCTGTCGTAGCGGATAAGCTTATCGACTACCGCCTTTGCCATATCAGCATTGCCATATTGGCCTACTGCCGAGCGCACTGGGAGGCGGCCAACCCGCACGTCCATTAACTCATTGGAGCCTGGTAACCACGCACCCTCGTCGTCATCGAGGATGCCGTAGTAATCATCAGAGGAATAGCTAATGCCTTGGTTGTTGGGGCGGAAGCCTTGCACGGGGTCAAAGCTTTCTACTGATTCGTAAACGGGAACGTAGTTCTGGGCAATACGGTCGGCGTCGGCTGGTAAACGGTTTGCCCACCAGCTGGGCTGTTGGGCTTTGTTGTTTGTTGGGTCCGACTTGTAGTCGTAAGAAGCGTCGCCGAAGAGGAGGAGGTACAACTGCTTGCCAGATGGTGACCGGTCGTAGATCATCTTCATCAGGTCGCGGATGGCCGTGACATCCTGCCCTCCCGAACCAAATTCGTTATATATCTGCGTGGTCGTTACTACGCTTGCCACCAAGCCATCGTGACTAGCACGGTGGTCGGCCAACCGCTGGGCCTGCGCTAAAAAGGCAGGGTGCGTGACAATGACCAGGTCTATTTTCCCGTCCAGATTCAGGGTGTGCAGATTTTGGTTGGCAACCTTGCCAAAGCCTAATGGCGCGGGAAAGGAGCTGCCCGGCGTAAATGCCACGAACTCGCGTAGCGTATCGGTGCGTGCCACGAAGGAGCCGTTGTTAAAGCTAACAGCTGCTGGTCGGCGCGGGTTGGTGACGTCCCATACGGTAGCACCGGCGGCGTTGCCGACATCAAACTGGCTAATGGCTGCCGGCCCAATGTTTTCGAGAGAACGGAACTCCAAGCTGCTCCCATTTAAGCGTAACTGACGCTGGGCATTAAGTTCTAGATAGTCTAAGTACCCCTTGGCTGAGAGGTCTGAGCCGCATTGTAGGTAATATCTACCCGTAGCTCCGCCGGAGCCGTGGCAGGAACCACATAAGCGAAGGTAGATACACTAGTGTTGGCTATTTCCGGATAGGGAGTTGGTGTTCTGCCGCTTACTACCTGCGTACTGGTTTGGCCATTGATGCCTACCTGAAATATAGACGAGCTAGCCCCCGTAGACACCACCGATGACGTGATGCTAGCGGTAGTACCCGGTACCAAATCGGCCACCGGAAAACTAAAGGTTTTCTGGTTAGTGGTCGAGAATTCCTCTCCCAGCCAGGTGCGGCCCGACTTCAGAAGGTTGAGAAGGTCGCGCTCATAGTACTGCCGCTCTGTAAAGGCAGTAATGCGAGCCGTAGGCGTGCCCGTAACGGCTGGAGCTGTTGCCACGCGCCGGCCGGCAGTGGTGCCTACCGTCAGGAAATAGTAGGCGGTATCGGTATAAATATTGGTTTGATGGCGAAAACGAGTGGCAAAACCATCGCGCACCCAGGTATGTGGACCGCGGGCATAAAATAGAAAGTACTCGTTGTCGTCGAAGGTAGCATTGGCATCGCCAACAAATTGGATAGCATTTTCCACCAAATCATCGGGCCGATAGGCTGCATTGGCTTGAGGAAGCGTACCCATTGCATTGCCATATAAACGCAGGCGACTAGGGTCAATGCCCTGCACAGTGAGTCCAAAGCTCTGTAAGGTGGCTTTGCTGAGCTTGTAGATGCCGTTAGAGGGTACCCCAATCTTAAACCACTCGCCCTGGTTCAGAACGGAGGTACGGGCGTACACGCGGGTGCTTTGTCCGTCGCGGCGGGAGTCGGAGCTACGCGTGTAGGCGTAGGTGAACGACGTGAGTTTTTCGGCTTGTCCGGTTTGGGGGTTACGGCGTAGGGGCTGCACCGCCAGTAGCGTGACTGGTTGACGTTGCTCGGTGGTATGGGTAAGCCATACTGTTGGGCTAGCGGGAAGCGTAGCAAGGCTAAGCTGGCGCGTTTCTAGGGGCGTGGCGGCCTCGTATTCTGCTTCGCGCAGCTGCCCATCCGTCACGTTGCCCGGCAAGCGTAGCTGATACGTACCTACCTGCTCATTCATGCGGAATGTAGCACCCCGGAAACTGGGCACGCGGCGCAATTGGTTGCCTACTATTGCGGGTACGGTTCCCAGCCATTCTACTTTTCCCTGTACCACCTGCTCGGCCGACTGAGCTGCAGCAGATGCCACAAAGCCCAACGCGGCCACTGCGGCCAGAACCCAACTAGTAAAGTGGCGCATAAAAAATGCTCAATAGTCTGGTGAACGAGGAGTGGTTAATACAGTTCGCAACAGGTAGTAGGTAGGCACAGTTCAGCAAACGCCGGCTACTTAACTATCGGACCAGGTAAATATTGTGGCCTGCCAATAGAAATATCAGGCGCGCGCAGTCTTTACCACTGAGAGCAGCACATACAGTAAAATAACCAACGGGATGGCCGCCGCTTGCAATACTACTAGCAGACCCAAGCTCAGCAGTAGGAAAATGAACTGCAGAGAATTATCCTGCCACCGTAGGTTTTTGAATTTTAAAGCAAAAAGGGGAAGCTCCGCTACCAGTAGCCCCGCCAAAGTCAGCGCCAGGAGCAGCAGTACCCACGGGTTCAGAATAATATCCTGCAGGGAAAATGTGTCGTGGGCTAGAATGAGTGGTAATGAGGCTACCACCAAGGTGCAAGCAGGCGTAGGCAGGCCAATAAACGAGTCAGACTGCCGGGTATCGTTGTTGAACTTGGCCAGCCGCAGCGCCGAAAAAATACTAACCACGAAGGCGACGTATGCCAACCATTCAGGGAGACCAGTAGCGGGGAGGGCATGCCGCAGCAACTGAAATAAAATAGCACCCGGCACTACCCCAAATGACACCATGTCGGCTAGGGAGTCCAGGTCCTTCCCAATGGGAGAAGAAACGTGCAGGGCACGCGCCACCAATCCATCAAAAAAGTCGGCCACGGCAGCTATGCCAATGAGGTAAGCTGCCGTTACTAGTGGCATCTGCCAGGAAAGCGAAGTAGCGTCAGCCTGGGAGACGCCAGGGCCGAGGATAAGGGTAAGAGCCAGGCAGCCGCACAGTAGATTTAAGCAGGTAAGCGCGTTTGGGAGGTGCTTTTTCAAGGTTTGGAGGTAATCAGGAGCTAGTAGAGCAGGGCACTACGCCCCAAGGAGATTTTCAGAATAGGAAGTAAAATAGCAGCTAGGACAGCAAGCCACGCGGGGTAAAATACGCTAGCGCAAGAATGGGTTGCTTTTCCGCTCGGCGCCAATGGTGGTAGCAGGGCCGTGGCCCGGATATACCGTTACATCATCGGGGAGGGTAAGCAACTGGGTTTTGATGCTTTCAATGAGAGTATCGTAGTCGCCGCCGGGTAGGTCGGTGCGCCCAATGCTGCTTCGGAATAGCACGTCGCCGCCAATGACGGTACGCGTAGGTGCATGGTAGAATACTACATGGCCCGGCGCGTGGCCCGGCGCAAAGCGCACTTCCAGTTCGGTTTCACCAAAGCGCACCGGCTTCTCCGGCGTTAGAAAACCGGTAGGCTCGGCCGGCGTGTAGTGTGGAAATCCATAGTTAGAGGCATACGTAGGGACGGCCCGTAGCACGCTTAAGTCAGCTTCGTGAATAAGAAACGGGACTTGATAGGTGTCGAGGATAAACTTATTGCCTAGCACATGGTCAATATGGCAATGCGTGTTCAGCAGTAGTACCACCTGCAGCCCTTGCGCAGTAACAAATGCTTGTAGTGCCTCCTGTTCGGCCCGCTCGTAGCAGCCGGGGTCTACCACTACACATTGCCCAGAGGCATCATGCAGCAAATAGGTGTTTTCAGAAAAAGCATTGAAGGTAAATCCAGAGACAGTCATGCAATGAAGGAATGAGGCCAGTGCCAGCCGAATAAAATTGCGAGGGTAAGTTACGAGTCTTACTGCGAATGATGCCCACGCTACCCGCGTTTCACCCTACCCCCGTACCTTGCCAGCCATGACACAAGTAGAGTACCTGATAATAGGCCACGGCATTGCCGGGGCTACCCTGGCGCACGAGCTACGTGGGCGTGGCCGTAGTGTGCTTGTGATAGACACGCCCCAGCCTGATTCGGCCTCGAACGTAGCTGCGGGGCTGATGAACCCTGTGGCGGGCAAGCGCTTTGCCTTGGCCTGGCGCGTAGAAGAATTGCTACCCGCCGCTAGCGCATTCTACCGCCAGTTGGAAGCCCGTTTTGGCCAGCCATTTTTCGTGGAAGCTCCCATCTTGAAGCTGTTTTCCTCCGTAGCAGAACAGAACACAGTAATAGCCCGCAGTGTGGACCAACCGTGGCGACACTTCGTGGAAAACCCAGGCGAGCCGCTGCCAGTGGTGCCTGGTATGCGAGCAGACTATGGGGGCCTACGCATCCGGGGCGGAGGCCACGTACTAGTAAGCAACGTGCTGGCTGCCTTAGCCGCCGAAGGAATTCAGGAAGGTTGGTTGTGGCACGAAACTTTTGTTTGGGAGCAGCTTGTTCCGGCTGCGGAAGAGGACGGGGGAGGTCTGCTTTATGCAGGTCGGGTACGGGCGCAGCACGTGGTGTGCTGCGAAGGTGCTAATGCCCGGCATAATCCCTATTTTCATTGGCTGCCGCTTACTCCTAACCAAGGAGAAGTGCTGGACGTGGAATGCGCCGGTCTTTCTGATCAGCAAGTATTAAATAAAGGCGCCTACGTGGTACCGCTCGGCAACGGGCAGTTTCGGGTGGGCGCAACGTACCGTTGGCCGCCCTTTGCGGCGGGCACCACTCCGGAAGCTCGCCAAGAGCTTAGCCAGCGTCTAGATGCCATGACCACCGAACCATTCAGGGTGACGGGCCAGCGGGCCGGGGTTCGGCCGGCGGTGCGCGACCGGAAGCCATTGCTGGGCACCCACCCGGCGCAAGCTTCCGTACACATTTTCAATGGCTTCGGCTCGAAAGGTGTGATGCTGGCCCCCCGGCTGGCTACCCTGATGGCTGATTGGCTGGAAACTGGCCAGGAGTTGTGGTCCGAGGTCAATATTCAGCGGTATTCTGCGTTATACATTGCCGCCTTGTCTTCGGCTGGGGTAGCATCTTCTTCTGGTTCTCGCTCCTAGTATTTCAGCCTTCTTCTATGAAGCACATCTTCTTTCTTTCCCGGCGCGGTTGGGGCCGTCCGGCTGGCCTGGCTGCGTTGCTGTTGGGTGCCTTTCTGCCGGGTGGGGCCGCCCTGGCCCAAACGGCCCAGGAGCCGTTCGGGCGTGTGCGTATCCAGTACAAGGATTTCAACTGGCAGCAGCTCAGCACCCAGAACTTCAACATCTATTTCTATGCGGGCGGCGAAACCAACGCCCGGCACGCGGCGGAATATGCCGAGAAAGAGTTGCAGCGCATCACGGGGCTTATTGGGTACTACCCCTATTCAAAGACGACGATTATGTTGTACAACTCCGTGGGCGACCTACGGCAGAGCAACATTGGTCTGGATGCGGATAAGTACCAAACCGGTGGCGAGACCTCACTAACCCGCCTCACAAAAGTTCAGATTGCGTTTGAAGGGCAGCAGACACGGTTCAAGCAGGACTTAAGCACCCACATAACCCAGGTGCTGCTTAACGATATGATGTATGGGGGCTCCCTCAAGGAAGTCATCCAGAGCAGCTACCTGTTGCAGTTGCCCAACTGGTTTATTAGTGGCGCATCGGCGTACGCCGCCCAGGGGTGGAGCGTGGAAATGGACGACTACATGCGTACCATGACCAGCGAGTACGAGGGTACGAAGACGGCGCCGTTCTTTCTTCGCAATCCTGAGTTGGCGGGCCAGAGCATCTGGAACTACATAGCAGAACGCTACGGCTATACTAGCATTCAAAACATCCTCAACCTCACTCGTATTACCCGCGACGTTGAGGTGGGCATTAGTTCGTCGCTCAATGTGCCCTATAAGGTGTTCTTGAAAGATTGGCTGGGATACTACCGTCAGCTGAACGCTCAACCCCAAACGCCGTTTCAAAATACCGACGAGGCGCGGCGCGTAGTGCGCAACAACCGCAAAGGCGTGCTCTACTCGCAGCCAGTGATGAGCCCCAATGGGCAGCGCTTGGCCTACGTGCAGAATGACCGGGGCCGCTACCGCGTTTTGGTCGTTGGTAAAGACGGCAAGGGCCGCGACATTATTCACCGCGGGGGCTACAAAACGCCTGACCAGGAAATTGAAACTCGTTTGCCGGTGCTGGCTTGGCGGGGCAATGGGCAAGTGGCCGTGGCGGAGATGTACAAGGGCGATATGACCTTGCAGTTGCGTGATGCCCAAGGCGGCTTTGGAAGCATGCTAGACCGCCTGAAAGCCCTACTGCCTACTTTCGGCAAAAATGCTTCCATATTCTCGGTGTACTCGCAGGTCAACAGCATGAGCTACTCGCCCGATGGCAAGTCCTTGGTGTTTAGTGGCGTGCGCAATGGTCAAACCGATTTGTACCTCCTTCGTGCTGGCACCCGGACGCCGGAAAAGCTCACTAGTGATGTTTTCGACGACGTAGAGCCAGCCTTCCTGCCTGGTGGGGGCGGAATAGTTTTCAGCTCGAATCGGTGGCTCGACTCGGCTGGCACAGCAAAAGGCAGCTTTGGGGCAGTAGTGAATAACTACGACCTGTTTCTGTATCACCTCGATGGCCGGGCCCAGCCCGTAGAATCGTTGGTGAACACCATTTCTAATGAAGGGCGGCCACGGGCCTTGTCCGACTCTGAGGTGCTGTTCGTGGGCGAGGAAAGTGGCGTGCGCAGCCTATACCGCCTGTCGTTGGCTACCAAGAAGTACCAGCCCGTAACAAGCTTCCTGCCCAACATCAAGGACTACGACTACAACGCTACCTCTGGCACTCTGGGCTTTGTGGCTGCTGAGCAGGCCCGCGACTTCGTGTATTTGTATCCCAACTACGCGTTGCCCGAAAACCTAACGCTTTCCAAAACGGCCCGCCAAGAAATACTGGAAGACCGCTCGAAAGCGCCAGTTCCCACCAAAGCAGCTACTCCGGCACCTAGTCCTACGGCGCCTACTATCGCCAACGCACAAGAGCAGCAAAATCAGAGCAACGGAGAGCAGCCACGTCGTACCGATGGGCGCGTCAATACCACTGACTACGAGTTCGACGAGGATATTCCAACCTCCCGGGCCAACCCCACGCCGCGCCGTATCGCCCGCCAACAGGCGCCTACCATTGTAGCACTGCCCCAGGCCGCCCCCTCCGAAACGAGTGGCGTAACGGGACCGTACCGCTACGATAACCGCTTCAGCGTTGACAATGTGGTATCGTCGTTGTACGCTGATCCACTGTTGGGCCTTGGCATCATTGCCCAGGCTAACATGGCTGACCTGTTTGAGGACCACCGGATTCGGGCAGGAATTTTTGCCCTGACGGATTTGCGCACCAGCAATATTTTTGCTGAGTATACCAACCTCAAACATCGCTACGACTGGACTATTGCTTATACCAAGCAAGCATACTTCTTTGACTCTGAAACATACCAGAGCCGCTTGCGCTATGGCCGTCACGAGGTAGCGCCTACCATAGCGTATCCTCTCACGCACAACTTGAGCGTCCGTCTGGGGCCGCGCTTTGTAAACGTAAGCCGGCAGGTATTTTCTGACCTCAGCGGTACCACCGATGTAAACCGCAGCTACCTAGGCGGCTCCGGCGAATTGGTATTCGATAACTCCGTTGCTACGGGCGTAAATATGCTAGAAGGTACCCGCATGAAAGTGGGTTACCAGCGGCTGTATGGTCTTGATAATGGAGTGCCCACCTTTGGTAAGATTTACGTTGACCTGCGGCACTACCAGAAAATTCACCGGCAGCTGATTTGGGCTAACCGGGCCAGCTTTGGGCAGTTCTTAGGCGGCGGCAGCTTGCCTCCTTTCTTCCGCCTAGGCGGTATGGACAACTGGTTGAACAACGATTACGATGGTCCGCAACTAGCCACGCGCAGCCAAGACCCGTTGCCCGACCCCACGGAGTTAATGTATCAGCAGTTTGTGACCAATATGCGCGGCTTCAACTATAGCAAGCGCACGGGCCCGAAGTATGTGCTGCTCAACTCTGAACTCCGGCTTCCTATTATTCAGTACCTGTCTCGTAAGCCAATCGACTCCGGTTTCCTTCGGAACCTGCAACTCACGGCTTTCGGTGATGTAGGTACTACCTATTCTGGTGCTAACCCGTTCAGCGTAAACAACTCGAACAACACGCAGATCGAAGAGCAAGGACAAAACCCCTTTACGGCCACCGTCATCAACTTCAGCAACCCTATGCTGTACGGCTACGGCTTTGGCATGCGCAGCACTGTACTAGGCTTCTACGTGAAAGGCGACCTTGCATGGGGCCGGGAGAACTACACGGAAAAAGGCCCGAAAGTATACGTGACGCTAGGGTACGATTTCTAGGGTAGCTACTACCCACTTGCGGAAAGCCGTCGAAAGAAATTTCGGCGGCTTTCGTTTTTGTACCCACGCGGTTGCAAGCACCGCTGCATCCCCTTAGTGGGCGGCCCACTACGAACTGCACCAGTAAATAGGTAGCAGATTCAGATGGATTCCGGACCTAATAGAGGCTAATCCGGGAGTTGGGTTGTATCTTTGCGGTCCTTTTACCAGCCGTGTTGCCGTGACGCTACTGAGCGAAATCTGGGTGTTGATACAGAAGGACTTCCGTCTGGAATGGCGGCAGCGCGCGGCCCTGAATGGGATGCTGCTGTACGTGGGCAGCACTGTGTTTGTATGCTACCTCAGCTTCTCCCTACGCGGCGGACAACTTCCGGCCCCGGCCTGGAATGCGCTATTCTGGATTGTCCTGCTGTTCTCAGCCGTAAACGCGGTGGCGAAAGGCTTCCTGCAAGAAAGCCGCGGCCGCATGTTGTACTACTATACGGTGGTGCGGCCCCAAGCTGTTATTCTGGCTAAAATTGGCTACAATGCCCTGCTATTGCTGGGGTTAGCATTGATAGGCTTTGCGCTTTATGCCATTGTGCTCGGAAATCCCGTGCAAAACACTCCGCTCTTCGTGGGCAATGTAGTACTCGGGGCAGTGGGGTTTGCCAGCACACTAACGCTAGTATCAGGCATTGCGGCTAAGGCTACCAATAGTAGCACGCTGATGGCCGTGCTAGGCTTCCCGCTGATGGTGCCTATGCTGCTGCTGTTAATCAAAGTATCTAAAAATGCACTTGATGGGCTGGAGTTTGAAGCCAGCCAAAGCTCCCTGCTAACACTAGTAGCCCTAAACATGATAGTTGCGGCTGTCTCTTACCTCTTGTTTCCCTTCCTATGGAGAAGCTAAGCCGGTTTGTAAGCACTGAGGCGCCAATAGCGCATTTCGTAGCACTAAGCCCCCGCGCAAGTTGTTTCCCGCTCGACGGCCCAAAAGAGGGGGCCTTGGTTTACTCATTTCTTCTCTGTGCTCATGTCTAAAAATTGGTGGAAAGCCCTGTGCGTGGTACTGCTCCTGTACGTGGCAGTAGCAGGGCTGCTGATGCCCGTGCCGCGCTTGGCCATTCTGAATGAGAGCATCCGCAATCTGTACTTCCACGTGCCCATGTGGTTCGGGATGACCTTCATTCTGTTTGCCTCAGTCTACTACTCCATTCGTTATCTGCGCACACCTACGCCCGAACTGGATATTCTGTCGCACGAGGCGGCTCGCACGGGCATTCTGATGGGGTTGGTAGGTTTGGCAACGGGTAGCATCTGGGCGCGCTACACCTGGGGCGCTTGGTGGACCAACGACCCCAAACTCAATGGGGCCGCCATTGCCATGCTGATTTACGGTGCCTATCTGGTGTTGCGCTCGTCCTTTACTGATGAGCAGCAGCGGGCCCGTATATCTGCCATCTACAACATCTTCGCTTTTGCCACGGCAATGCCGCTCTTTTATATTCTGCCCCGCCTGACGGACTCTTTGCACCCAGGGGCGGGAGGCAACCCCGCTTTTGCAAAATATGACCTTGATAGCAACATGCGCTTGGTCTTTTACCCCGCAGTCATTGGTTGGACGCTGCTGGCCTTCTGGCTGGCACAAGTAGCCAGCCGTCTTTCCCTGCTCAAACTGAAAGTGTATGAAAAACAGCTTGCGTAAGCTTCGTCCGGCGCTATTGCTGCTGCTGGCCCTGCTGCTACCAGTGCTACACGTAGCCGCCCAAACGGCCGCAGCCAACGAGCCTGAAATGGCCGATTCTCTTCGCCTCAACGGCAAAATTTACGTGGTGGTGGCTGTCATTACGGTGGTACTGGCAGGGTTGCTGTTCTTCTTGGTTTCTCTGGACCGTAAGCTAACCCGCCTCGAAAAGGAAGTGCGCGACTAGGCTAAACGAAGTTGGTTCTACCCCCTAGGAAAGGGCCTTCTTGCTTCACAAATTCATGATTCATGCGGACCTTTGCCGCTGACTTTGTTGTTTCGATTATCGGCTACCAGTAGGAGCCGCCTGTTGCACCCCACATGAAAAAAGCACACATCCTTGCCATTGCGGTTATTGCCGTGGCCATTGGCATCATCATGAGCGCCGCCGGAGATGCCAGCGTGTACGTGTCATTTAGAGAAGCTCGGGAGCGGGCTGCCGATGGCAACCTCACCAAAGTGCACGTAGTAGGGCGCCTCCCCCGTGATGGACAGCAGAACATCCTCGGGCTGGAATACAACCCTGTACAGGACCCCAACTACTTCGCATTTACGCTGGTAGACACTAACCGCATTGCGCAACGCGTAATCTACTTCAATCCCAAGCCGCAGGATTTCGATAAATCGGAGCAGGTAGTGATTACGGGTGCCATGCGCAACGACATCTTCGTGGCCGACAAGATTCTGCTGAAGTGCCCATCGAAGTACGTGGAGAAAGACATCGAAGGCGCTACCGCCTCTATCAACTAAGGCTAGCATGAAGAGTGAGCAAGCAACATACGGAGCCTGGAAAGCGCCTAAGCGCCTTGGGCTGCGCGTAGCTGCAACTCACTTAATGCTTCTACCTGGTGCCTTGGCTGCCATGGCTCAAGTACCAAATGATGATATCGAAAACCGACAGCAGCTGCGCTTAAATGCGGCTATATCCTCGAACACCACGGGCTGCACAGTGCAATGGCGTTGCGTGGACGAAAAGCTGACGGGCAAATGCATCGAGTATCACAACGACCAGTGGTTTGAGTTTACGCCGCGCACAACGGGCCGCTACTACGTGAATATTGGTGGGCAGAAGTGCCGCGATACGCGCGGTGTACAGCTAGTAGTGCTTACGGGGCAGCCCTGTCAGCCGGCTACGTACCGGGTGCTTTCCTGCACCTCGCTGGGTAGTCAGGATGATGTGTTTATAACGCTGGACTCTTTGCAGGCGGGCCAGCCCTACCTATTGGATGTAGACGGCTACCTCAAAGATTTCTGTCAGTTTTCCTTGACCGTGAGCGACAAGCCTCAGGGCGTGCCTGCTCTAGCTCCACCACCTGTTTCAACGGTAGTACCGGCCGCTAACAGCCGCTTCACCCTGCGCTGGACGCTGCCTGACTCGCTCAGCGCTACGCGTCAGTTTCGAGTGTTGCGACGGGAAGCGGCCCAGTTTCGGGCGGCGCCCATGGCTACGGTACCGGTGGCGCGCACTACTTACGGCGCCAACACCACCGAATATGCTTGGACTGACTCGCTCACCGCACCGGGCCGTTACCTCTACCAGGTACTAGCTGATGCCTCGGATACTAAGGCACCGGTCCTGGTACAACAGCAATGGTACGCCTACAGCCAACTACTACCTGATCGTAGCAGTGCTCAGGCTATGAATGAGGCCGTTGCCAAGCGCGCCCTGAAAGCACAACAAAGCTGGGAGCGACACGGCCATCGGGCCCGCCTGAAACGCCTTGCTACCCAGCGACGCTCTAATCCCTAAAAACAAGTTCGTACTGGTCTGGTACTACACCATAGGCTAGTATTTCCTCTTCAACGCAGTAGCTCATGTTGAACACATTTATCGGCGACGCCGGGCACTTTAGTGTCATCGTGGCTTTTGTAGCGGCCACGGTAGCGGCGTATGCCTACTACGCGGCAGCACGCAACCAGCCCTTGGGCGAGTCAGATGCTTCTTGGCTGCGTATTGGCCGCGGAGCATTCATAGTGCACGGCTTGGCGGTGTTCTCGGTAGTCATCTGCCTGTTCACCATCATTCACAGTCACCGCTACGAGTACTACTACGCTTGGAGCCACAGCAGCAACCACTTACCCGTGGAGTACATGATATCCTGCTTCTGGGAAGGCCAGGAGGGTAGCTTCTTACTCTGGATATTCTGGCAGGTGCTTTTGGGCTTTGGCATCATGCGTTACCACCGCCGTTGGGAAGCTCCCGTCATGACGGTGTTTGCCGGCGTGCAGCTCTTCCTTACTTCCATGATTCTGGGCGTAGTGCTAGGTGGCGTGAAGATTGGCTCTTCACCCTTTATCCTGCTGCGCGACTTCCTAACGGATTTGCCTGTATTCAAGCTCAATCCCGACTTTGTGCCGAAGGATGGCACTGGCTTGAATGCCCTGCTGCAGAACTACTGGATGGTAATTCACCCACCCACGCTGTTCCTAGGCTTTGCCTTAACGCTGGTGCCCTTTGCCTTCGCCATTGCCGGTCTTTGGAAAGGTGAGTTCACCAAGTGGGTGCGCCCCGCTTTGCGCTGGACGCTGGTGGGCGGCTTAGTACTAGGGGTAGGCATTATGATGGGTGCTTACTGGGCCTACGAAACTCTGAACTTTGGCGGGTACTGGAACTGGGACCCGGTAGAAAATGCTGTGTACATTCCATGGTTAGTCCTGGTTGCATCTTTGCACGGTTTGGTGCTATGGCAGCGTAGCCGGACGGCCTTGCGTACGTCCTTCGTGCTGGTTATTGCCACTTTCCTGCTGGTTCTCTACGCCACCTTCCTCACGCGTAGCGGGGTACTAGGCAACGCTTCTGTACACTCCTTTACCGATCTAGGTCTCTCGGGCCAGTTGATTATCTACCTAGCCGCCTTTGTGGTAGTAGCCATTGGGCTGCTCGTATGGCGCTGGAAGACCATCCCTGTGTCGGAGAAAGAGCTGACGACCTACAACTCAGAACTGTGGGTATTTGTGGGAGCCACGGTGCTATGCCTGGGTGCGTTCCAGGTGCTGGTCACTACCAGCATCCCGGTGTACAATGCCTTCCTCGGCTTCATCGGTATCAAGTCTAACCTGGCTTTGCCTGCCGATCAGATTCAGCACTACACCAAAATCCAGTTGTGGATGGGGGTCGGCGTAGCCTTCTTCTCGGGCTTGGCCCAGATAATGTGGTGGCAGAAAAATAACAAAGAGTCGCTTACTAGCTCGCTCACCGTGCCCGGCATTCTGACGCTGCTTGGCGCTGCGCTGGTTATCCTACTGGTTCAGTACTTCGGTCTGAAAATGAGCATTACGTACATTGTACTGCTTACGACGGCTCTGTTCGGAGTACTAGCCAACTTGAGCATGGTCATCACGCTTATGAAGCGTAAGGTCAGTCTTTCCGGAGGTGGTATAGCCCACATTGGCATTGCGCTGATGCTGTTGGGCATTCTAGCATCGGCTGGTTACTCAAACATTATCAGCCAGAACGTCTCGGGCTTGCTATACTCGCGTGAGTTTGACGAGACTACCAACCGCGACAACGTGCTGCTGTGGCGCAACGATAAGGCCCAAATGGTCCGTATGAAGTAAGCTACACGGGGCAGTACTTTGATGCGCCTGGCGTTCCTGGCTACGTAAACAAGCAGTTGCTATTCCGCACGGCCGACGAATATAAGGCGCTAGCTCGGGCTGACATTAAGCGCGGCGATAAGGTGTACTACAAGGCTGGCGACACAGTCGACATATTGCCCGAGAACACTTATTACCGAGTAGAGTATAAGCACCGCGAAACGGGAGAAACGTTCACCCTTTATCCGCGTGGGCAGGTGAACGAAGAAATGGGCGAGGGGTTATTGGCTTCTCCTGACATCAAGAAGTTCCTAGACCACGATATCTACTCCCACATCAGCGCCGTGCCTCCACCCGATAAAGAGAAGGACTGGAGCGAAGTGAAGGAACATGTGTTGTCGCTGGGCGACACGATTTACTTGAACGATTACTTCGCGGTATTCCGTGGGGTAGAGCCTGCCCACCAAACAGCGGGGTTAGGGCTGGCAAAGGGTGACTTAGCCATCCAAGGCGACTTTTTGGTATACGGCGAGAAAAAGCAGTACCACGTGCACCCCGTATTTGTGGTGCGCAACCGCATGATCGGCCGAGTACCGGACGAGGTAGAGGACCTAGGCTTGCGTTTAACTTTCCTCAACGTAGATCCTTCCAACAGCAAGTTCACCTTTGGTGTGAGCACCACTCAAAAGGACTACATCATTCTGAAAGCAGTAGAGAAGCCCTTCATCAACCTCCTGTGGAGCGGTACGCTGCTCATGCTGTCGGCTTCTGCATGGCCCTGTACAAGCGTCGCCGCGACGTGGACGTAGCTGAGCTGCCCGTTCCTGAAGAAGCTGTGAAGGCTCCTCGGCCTCGCCCAATTCAGCAAAAGCGCCAAGTTGCGTAAGCGTTAAGCCTATCACTACGGCACAAACAACGAGGCCCTAGTCGTCTGACTAGGGCCTCGTTGTTTGTGATGGCCAAGTGTGGAACGCGAAGCATGCCTCTTGGTACTATCCTCACGAATGGCAGATAACGCAGTAATTTCGCTTACCAATGCAGGTGTTTTACCTTGGCTAGACAGGTTGCAGATATGGTCCTGTAGTAACAAAAACGGGCAGCTCCTAGAGCTGCCCGTTTTTGTGAGGCCTATATGAAGTAACAACGCCTACTTCTGCACGGCAATGTTGCGAATCATGTAGTCGTTGCCTGACTTCACCTTCAGGATGTACATGCCACTGGCTAAGCGCGACAAATCCAGCTTGTTGGCGAAGTTGTCGCGGACGTTGGCTGTGTATACACGCTGGCCCACCAAGTTTGTAACTTCTACTTGAAGTCCGGCCCGGGCGTTGGCGCCGCGTATATCCACTGTAAATTGCCCCGCTGACGGATTAGGATATACAGTCACGGCTTGCACGAGCGCATCTGAAACGCCAGTAGACACCGACGTGATAGTGATGTCGTCAACGGCCAGGAAAAACTGGTCGGCAGCGCTGTATACGTGGAAGCCCAGGAAGTAATTGCCGGTAGTGGCGGGCGTAATAGCTGCTACTGGTGTAGCGCTGTTGGCATCAGCAGTCAAAACGGTAGCAGTAGCAATGTTGCTGTTGTTCCACAGCGTATTGGTTTGGCCAGCCACCGTTGCAGCCGTGCCATACTTCACTTCCAGCTTTTCAGGGTAGTTGGCGCCACTGTTGCGGTATTTGAAGGCAAGCTGATAGCGAGAACCCGCACGCAGGAAAAGAGCAGGCGTGAAAAACCAGTCGTCGGCCTCCGTGGTACCGTCCTCGTTATAGAGGTAGGTCATGGCATTTGGTGAAGACGAGCCCACGAAAATAGGACCGGTGTCCGTTGGTACGCTCGAGCGGTTCTGCCAAGTTTCTTCATCATTATTCACGTTGAGCACCGTATAGCCACAAGGTATTGACCCGCTTGCTACTCCATCGAAGTTCTCGGAGTAGGGGAAGCTGGTTACAATGCTGGGTTGGCACTGGGTCGTAAACGTGAATGGGCCGGCCAAATCGCTCTGGCTAGTAGCACTGCAGTTGGTGCGAATGTAGAACTGGTACACGGTAGCACTCGTCAAGCCGGTGATGGTGGCGGGAGAGCCCGTAACTACTACAGAAGTACCGCTAGTAGCCGGGTTGAAGCCAACAGGACCGTACAGGATTGTGTAGCCCGTAGCACCAGTAGGAGCAGTGAAACTTACAGCGGCCGTTGTGGTAGCAGTGCTGGTTACTGCGGTAGCCGTCGGCGTTTGACAGGTTTGTGGAGTGCCCACACTAGCGGCTATAGCCAACCGCACAAAGTTGAGGTTAGAGGTATTCAGCGGTATCCAGGCTCCAGCAGAAAGCTTGGCGAAGAAGGTATTTGGCCGTTGAGGATTTTCTATTTGTACAGCTAGGCCGATATTCGAAGCAGAAGTTTCCTTGACAGCCACAAAGAACGAACCGCTCACGGCAATATTAGGAATGGCTACCGTTGCAGTGCCCCCCGCCGTCGTCCGATTCTGCGTGGGGGAGGTGTAGAGTACCGCACCTGGTGTGCCATTGGCTCCGGTGGCGTCTAACACTACAACTTGGTATGGAGCCGTATTGGTGCTAGTGCCGCCCGCAAAGGTTGGCCTTACCTCGTAGAGGGTCGTCGGCTGCGTTAGGGTGTATTTAACAGCTAGCATCCCATCAACGCCTGTTCCGCCGACACCGCCTGCGAAAGCTTCAGTAGTATCAATATAGGATAAGTGGTTAGAGGTTACCACTTGGGTGTAAGTAGCCGAATTGTTTAACGTAACGTCGTCCTCGGGCACTGTTACCGTCAGTGTGTTGGTGCCGGTAGAAGTGAGGGCATAGCCAGCAAACGTAACCGTGGTAGTAGCCCCAGGAGCTAGGCTAGCAACAGTTTGTGTGGCCGTAAACGTGTTTGGTCCCCGTACCGCGAGCGTTACCGGAATGTTAGTGAGAGTAGCATTGCCCGCATTAGAGATGACAGCTTGTGGTACATGTGGCGTAGCAAATGCCCGTGGCGCTTCTCCTAGCGTATAGACTGCGTCAACGCTCACATCATTGTCAGGAAGCGCAAACCGGTAGGTCCGGCCTGCATCAGGTAAATGGGTATTCTGTACCAAGTGTGGTAGATAGAACACCGTACCATTTTGCGTTATCGTATTTTCAAAAATAGTGGTGTTCCAAGGTTGATTAGGCGCTTTATATGTTAGATTTAAATCGACTGGGTCAGCTGATAATCCCTTTAAACCGATATAGAATGATTGAGCAGTAGGTGTGTTGCCGGAGGATGTCCAGGTGCCATACACCAGTTCTATCGTATTAGTACCCTCAAAAAGCCGGATCTGAAACTGCATCGTGTTCATCTGCGACGGAACAGTTGACGTAGTTCGCGTAGTGGGCTTGTCGCGCAGATTCTCAAACTGAATAGTACAAATGCGGTTGCCAGCCGTACCCGTAGTAGCTACTCGGTATTCCGTTGGGTTAGCTGTTTGATCGGCAGCACCTGTCAAGTCGATGCCCGAGGTAGCGGCTATAATGTTTTGGTCATCCTCATTGAAAAGCGGGAATAAATCGGTGGCGCTAGCCGGCGCAGCAGACCCCAGTTTAATGAAGCCGTTGGTATTGAGCACAAACTGCGTGTACACCGTACCGTTGAACACGAACGAAAACCCAATAGGCTGAGCAGCCGAGTTAGCATCGTCCGTATTAGCAGTTGTAATGGCAGTTCCACTCGTGCCTAAATCGGTGTAGGTGCCGCTTACGTTTTGGCTGAACGTCTGAAGGTACGGGAGGTCGTTTACTCTATTTGCCCTATTGCCACGCTGCTGAACAGGTGTTACCCTAGTAGGTATGGTTCGGGTATAGGGCCGCATATCGGACCACACCTGGGCTTGAGCGGTTGTGGCCCCAAGACTCACAAGAGCCCCCAAAGCCAACTGGCGCCACGTGGTAGCAGCCTTTGTGTAGAGGTTTAACATATTCTGAATGAAGTTGAAAAGGATGACCAACAGTGCAGTTAGCAGCTACACGTAGCAAGGACGTTAGCCTAGCTAAACAAGTTGTTAAATTTCCTCTAAAAATTGACTTCTACAGGCGGAAAATGTACAAGCCCGTACCTTGTTAGTTAAATAAAGGTGGAGCGCTATGGAAGAAACTAAAACTGCTGCGAAACGCGTAGTGCTGCTGGGCGCCGGCCGGGTAGCCCAGCATTTGGCCCCGGCCTTACTGGCCGCCGGCTATCATGTGGCGCATATTTGGAGTCGCTCTTTGGCCTCGGCCCAGGCCCTAGCTGCCACAGTACCGGGCGCTACCGCAGGTTCCACGGCAGCACTTCCCGCCGCCGATGTGTACATACTAGCCGTGCCTGATGCAGCGGTACCGGCAGTGCTAACCACAATGCAGTTCCCAAGTGGTGCCCTGGTAGCCCACACGGCCGGCGCTTTGCCGCTCAGCGTATTTTCTGCGTGCCCACGGGTGCGAGGCGGAGTGGTATATCCCATTCAAACCTTCAGCCCAGGCCGGATGATAGATTGGGGGCAGGTACCGCTGTGCGTAGAAGCCGCCGAGGCAGCCGGGGAGGCTACGCTGCTGACGCTGGCGCAGTCTCTCAGCCACAACGTGCTGCTTGTCGACTCAGCTCAGCGCCTCCGTTTGCATGTAGGAGCAGTGTTTGCGTGCAATTTTACCAATCACTTGCTCGGTATTAGTCACGCGCTGCTCACGGAAGATAAGCTACCCTTTGAACTGCTTGCTCCCCTGGTGCGCGAAACCATAGAAAAAGCTCTTGAACACCCGCCTTTCATGGTGCAAACTGGTCCTGCCGCCCGCTACGATGCTCCTACACTCGCCCGCCATGAGCAGGCGCTGGCCGAGCAGCCAGGGTGGTTGGCTATTTATAAGCAGTTGACTGCTAGTATACAAGAGAAACAGCATGCAATAAGTTAAAACAAGCAAGCTGGTCTCTTACTTTGATTCCGGGACGGGGGTGTGTACCTTCGTGCCCGCATTTTTGCCCGTTCAACGCGCTACTCGTGAAAGTCGTCAATATTACCTTTAAGTTTCAGGACGGCCAGCCCGACCAGACCCACGTGGCCGCCCAGGGCGAATCGGTGCTGGACGTGGCCCTCAACAACGACATCCAGCTCCAGCACAACTGTGGTGGAGTATGTGGGTGCAGTACCTGCCATGTATACATTGAGAAAGGCGAAGAAGATCTGCCCGAAATCAGTGATAAGGAGGAGGACTTCATTGACCGCGCCGTAAACCCGCGTATCAACTCCCGCCTGGGCTGTCAGTGTGTGGTGCAGGGCAATCAGGACGTGGTGGTACTTATTCCCCCACAAGAATTCCTGGGCCACTAACGGGTTGCCGCCGCGCATCTAGGTAGCACGTGCTACCTAGATGCGCGGCGCACGCGTGTGCTACCGAACCACGCCGCCTTCACACTTTCCTACTAACCAGCACAACGACGGATATGAATCACTTTGAACCCCCCATGCAGTGGAACGACCATGAGGATATTGCCATGGCCCTGTACGAGAAGTTCGGCGACGATTTTAACGAAGCAAAGATCTACCGCATTCGCTTTACCGATTTGGTAGAGTGGGTACTGAGCTTGCCCAATTTTGAAGGCACCCGCGAACAGTCCAACGAAGGCCACTTGGAGCAAATTCAGGCTAAGTGGGTGTATGAGTGGCGCGATAATCAATAAAACAACCGGCCCGGCGCTAGGTCCGCGGCCGTGTATGAATGCGGGCCTAGTTATCTGGCTATGAATACTGTGAATGCCGCGCCCGACCTGACCGGTATCAAGGCGTTTATTTTTGATGTGGATGGCGTACTAACGGATGGTACGCTGTTGGCGCTGAACTCCGGGGAGCAAGCCCGTGCTTTTCACATTCGTGATGGGTACGCCATTCGGTACGCCCTGCGCAAAGGCTACCGGATTGCTATCATCTCGGGACGGGAAGAGGAGGGGGTACGTAAACGGCTAGAGTCGTTGGACGTGCACGATATTTTCTTGGGGGTAGATGACAAGATGAAAATCTTCAACGCCTACATCAATACCTACCGCATCGACCCCGCCCACATTGCCTACATGGGCGACGATGTGCCTGATGCTGAGGTAATGCGCCGCTGTGGCGTGGCGGCCTGCCCAACCGATGCCGCGCGCGACGTGCGGGAAATAAGTAACTATTATGCCACGCTGCCTGGGGGCCATGGCGCCGTGCGGGAGTTGATTGAAGACGTGCTGCGCGCTCAGCAAACCTGGTAATGCCAGCGGCTTGTACTAGGCGGATTACATCCCAAAAGGAAACCCTGGCAACCCCAACCCAAGCGGTTGGGGTTGCGCTTTTCTAAAATCCATCTATATTTACCCGACCATCATCTAACCTATTTTTTTCTTTTTCATGAAAACAGGAACCGTAAAATTCTTTAATGAGTCGAAGGGCTACGGCTTCATTACAGAAGACGGCACGAAGGAAGATTTCTTCGTTCATGTTACCGGCCTTAACGGGGGCCAGGTTCAGCAAAATGACCGGGTAGAATTTGACACGCAGGAAGGCCGCAAAGGCGTGAATGCCGTTAATGTGAAGAAACTGTAGAATAAGATCTATACGTTTTAGTAACTAGCAAGCAAAGCCCTTTCCAGTCCTGGAAAGGGCTTTCTGTTGGGCTCTTGTTTCCCTCATTCCTACTGGTACTTGGGTCCGGTGCGGCCGATATCGTGTTTCTTGCAGCCTGCCATGTCAGCCGCTTCTTTGCCTTCTTCTGCTCACCGGAACCCAACGCCTGCTGCCGAGCCTGGCCGTTTGCGCCAATTAGCGCAACTTATTCGCCTGCCCAATCTGCTCATCATGGCCCTGTGCCTGCTGCTGGAGCGCGCTTCACTGCTTCTGCCTGGCGCACAGTGGCGGGTTGTGCTGGCTCCTGCGTTTGGGTTATTGGCCTTGGCTGCCCTGAGTATTGCGGCCGGAGGATACATCATCAATGACTACTACGATGTGAAGATTGATGCTATTAACCGGCCCGACCGGTTGGTGGTAGGGCGGGCCGTCAACCGTCGCCATGCTATGCTAGCCCATATTTTATTATCTGGGCTGGGTGTACTAGTAAGTGGTGCACTGTCGCCGCTGTTAGGGTTAGTAAATCTGGGCTCGGCACTACTGCTGTGGGGTTATTCGGCGCGGTTTAAGCGAGTAGCGCTGATAGGAAACCTAAGCATTGCCACGCTCACGGCGGCGCTGGTGCTGCTGCCGGAGTTGCAGTTGCGCACCGGGGTCACGTCGGTTTGGCTGTACGCGCTGGCCGCGTTGCTACTCACCATGGTGCGCGAAATAGTAAAAGATGTAGAGGATATGCGCGGCGACGCGCAGCACGATTGCTATACTCTACCTATTGTATGGGGGGTGGTGCGCACCAAATGGGTAGCCGGTTTTTTCCTGTTGTGCTTGGTAGTGCTCGTGGGCGGTGTGCTAGCCAGAACCACGGCTATGGAGCGTTGGCTACTAACTACTTGGCTGCTTGGGCTGGTTTTGCTGCCATTGCTTGGCTGGCACACTACCTACGCCGAGCCGACCGACGGCGGCACTTTGCGCGCCTAAGTGCTTGGTGCAAATGGGTGATGTTGGCAGGGGTACTTTCTATGCTGCTAGCAGGGTAAAACCGCAGGGCACACTGTTGCGTTAGGGGGTAAACGAATGAACTGCGGGGCTGCGCCTTATGCAGGTACGCATTCCCGTCTACTTCTCTTTCACCTTCTGACCCCAAGCCATCCAGTATGCGCTTCCTCTACCCGCTGCTAGCACTCAACACGCTGGCTGCATCCGTTGCCACTGCACAATCGGCCGTTACTGCCGACACGGCTGCCCAGCCCTCGGTTGGGGTTGCCGTACCTACTGCCACCGTCGATACGGCCGCTGCCTCGTCGTCTACCAGCGCTGAGGTAACTACTGCGTCTGCCAACACCACTGCCGGCGGACCTACCTTGGGCCTGAGCCGCCCCGTGCAGCCCACAGCGCGTAAGATAGGCGCTCGTGACCCTGATAAACCGAGCTTCATTCCGGTACCCATTGCCTTCTACCAGCAAGAAACTGGCTTTGCTGGCGGTGCTGCTGTTTTGCCCGTGTGGCGCTTTGGTCAGGATACCACTGTTCGGAAATCGAATGCGCGCTTGGTGGCCTGGATTTCGCAGAAAAAGCAAACTACGGTTCAGCTTACGCATACCATTTTCACGCCGGAAGAGAAGTTTTACTTTTCTGGGGAGCTGAGCTACTATGATCTGGCTTTCAGCTACTATGGCCGCGGCAACGATACCCGCAAGAGCGACGAAGTAACCATTCAGTACCCGCTGTGGGTGTTCGATGAAAAAGTGCTGGCGAAGGTAGTTCCCAATCTGTTTTTGGGTGTGCGCTACCGCCTGACCAACTTGGGCGACGTGAAGCTGAAGGACCAGATGGGACGGGGCGACGACAATGTGTACACCCGTTTGTCAAATCAGGAGCGTAACGGCGGCATCAGTTCGGGCGTTGGCCCGGCTCTGCTCTACGATGGGCGCGACAACGTGCTGGCTACGTACAGCGGCAACTTTGTAGATGCGCACATGCTGTTCAATGGCAGCTTCCTCGGCAGCGACTACAAGTTTACTCGCTACATGGTCGATGCGCGTCACTTTAACCCTTTGTTCGGCTCAAACAACACCATCTTCGCGGCTCAGTTTCTGGGGCAGTACCATTCCGGTAATGTGCCTTTCCGTGAGTTGGGCGGGATGGGCGCTACCCTGGGCGGGTCGTTGTACAACAACGCTTACCTGATGCGTGGTATTTATGAAGCCCGTTTCCGTGAGCGTCAGTTTACTACGGTGCAGGCCGAAATCCGACAGAAACTATTCTGGCGCTTCGATGGGGTAGTATTTGGTGCCCTGGGCCAAGTAGGCTACAAGCTTTCTGACTATTCGTTTGACGGCACCAAAATAGCCGGTGGCGTAGGCGCCCGTTTCCGCTTCAACCGCCGCGACCGTCTCAACATCCGTCTCGATTACGGGGTAGGTTCTGGCGGAAACTCCGGCATCATCTTCGCCGTGGGCGAGGCTTTTTAATCCATACTCAGCAACGACGTATCAACAAGAAGCGCCCTCTTCTATTCGTAGAAGAGGGCGCTTCTTGTTGGCAGATACTAGGGACTTAAACACAACCAGTAGGTTGACAATGTGGTTAGTAAGCTGAACTAGTGTAGCCTCAACAATAAAAACAGAATTTACTAACCTATTTAGACCATCACGGAGGAGCTTGCTGCGTAGAAGAATCCGATGGATTTCCTACTCTCTCCTCACCTATCTATTCCGTATAAGCCGGCCATTGCACTACGTTCTGCCGAGGCATGGAAAGTGCTAGTTCCACCAGCGGAAGGCCTGCGCGCTATTGTTGTTGTTCCGGCCAAGGATGAGGCCGAAAACCTGCCCGCCACCTTGGCCGCATTGGCTGCCCAAACTACACTGGAAGGCCAGCCCTTGCCCGTTGGGTTTTATGAAGTGCTAGTACTGGCTAACAACTGTACCGACAACACGGCAGCTGTAGTACGCCAAGCTGCAATCCGCTGGCCGCAGTTGGCTATACACGTGGGTGAGGTGCGTCTGCCAACAGGCGAAGCTCACGTAGGCAAGGCCCGCCGCCTGCTGATGGATGAGGCCTGCCGCCGCCTAGAATGGGCGGGTACTAAGGGCGCATTCATTGCCAGCACGGATGCTGATACGCGCGTGGCTCCCGATTGGCTAGCCGCTACTGCGGCTGAGCTAGCCGCCGGGGCCGATGCCGTTGGAGGGCGTATTCTCACGGCCGGTTCGTCGGTGCCTGTTTGCCCTGTGCGGCGCTACCAGTTGCAAGATGCGGCCTATTACCTGCTCCGGGCCCGGCTAGAGCATCTGCTCGACCCCGTAGCGGCCGACCCGTGGCCCCGGCATCACCAGCATTTTGGCGCTAGTTTGGCCTTAACCACGGAGGCGTACCGCCGCGTGGGAGGGCTGCCCGTAGTTCCGTACCTAGAGGATGAAGCTCTTTGCCAGGCCCTACTGCAGCACGATTTGCGCTTGCGCCATAGTCCCCGCGTGCGGGTGTACACCTCTAGCCGCCAGGAAGGCAGGGTAGCGGTGGGCTTGTCGTGGCAACTGCGGCAGTGGGCCGAAATGCAGCAAAAACAATGTGAGCCCCTGGTAGACAACCCTGCCCGTCTGGCCGCCGAATGGAAGGCACGCAACCGATTACGACGCCTTTGGGAGCAAGCCGCCACCGGCACCTTAAAGTCTAAACAACTTCAACAGGAAGCACACTCGGTGGCGGTGCCACTACGGGCCTTGCAGCGGCAAATTAGGAAGAGCACCACCTTTGGCCACCTGTGGAGCTGGGTTCAGCAGTGGTGGGCACAGCAGAACGACTGGAGCTGCCGTTGGCCCCAGGTGGCTCTAAGTACTGCCCTGCTAGAGTTGCGTCGGCTGCTGGCGGCATATGATGCTCAGCTATATACGCGAGAATAAATCCAGACGATACTGTTCATGGCGTTGCCCGCCAAGGTGGTGTAGTGCACCCTCGGGAGTAGCTAGTTCTAGGAAGAAGGTATGCACGTCGTCACCAGTCAGCGGGTAGTCGTGTACGCGTGGCGTCCAATGAACCAATAACAGATGGCCTCCTGGTTGCAGCGCCGCAAGTATCTGATCAGTCGCGCGCGCCAGATCCTCGGGACTCCAGTAATAGCCTACCTCTGATACCAGGATCAGGTCGAAGGCTTGCTGGCTTGGAAACTCTTCCGGCACCCGCAGTTCCTGAAACTCTACTTGGGGAAGATGCGCGCAACGCAGACGGGCTTGTTCCAGGGCTGCTGCCGCCACATCTACCGCTAATAAATGCCCACAGCGGGGTGCCAACTGCTCCGTGAGCACTCCCAGAGAACAGCCTATCTCAAAGGCTTGGGGGTAGTGGTCACGCGGTAGAGCACCTATTGTGGTAGCATATTTTTCCCGCTCATACGGGCTGGTTTCGAAGTTCCACGGGTCGGCATTTGCCCGGTATACCTCGTCGAAATAAGAGGGCGGGAGCGTATTAGGTTGGTTGGGATTGGGCTGCATTTGAATAGGAAGAGCAATACATGTCAGGCGGGCTAGCCGCCAGAAGCTTCCAGGAATACTTCTGTAGGCTGAGAAAAATGCGCTAGCATACTAGGCGCCAGCGTGAAGCCGGCGGGGTCGTCGTCGATGGGGCTTCCAGGTAATTGGGAGCGGTGGCAAGCAATGGCGCGTTGTTTTTGACGTAGCACTGGGCTGATGTCGAGCTGCCAGCCTTGCACCTCGCCCGGTTGAGGTAAGTCGGTGGGGGAGGCACGCTCCCAGGCCCATACTACGTATTCCACCATACGTGGGGGATGCGTTAGGTGAGCTAGCGCCGCTAGTGCCAGCGCACTAGTAGCCCGGTGGTCGGGATGCGGGTCGCGGCGCCAGGGCACCAGCACGCTATCAGGCTGGTACTGCTGTAAAATGGCAACCAGCTTTTCCACGGCCGCAACTCCAGTTGCCTCCTTAGGTGTTGGCACGGCTCCGTCGGGAAGTTCTAGCGTCTGCAGATCAGCAGTGGGTACCGCTAGCTCACGCAGGGCCGCACGTAGCTCCTCCTCGCGCAGGTGCTGGCGAGCGGAGGCTGAAAACTTCTGCGAGTTGGGGTGGGACATGGTGCCGTCGCTTACCAAAACGCACCACACAGGCAGGTTCGCTTGCCGCAATAGGGCGAGCAGCCCCCCGCAGCCCAAGGATTCATCATCGGGGTGAGGAATGAGCACCAAGGTGCTACCCAACGCAGTGGCAGCCTCAGGTGGGTGAGTAGGGTAGGTGGTGAGTTCAGGTGGGGAAGGCAGGTTAGTCATGCCACAGGCAGTAAGCGGGAGCGGAATGTTGCAGCACAAAGCGGCCTGCATCGGCTTGGGCAGCATCGGGCGCGGGCTGGCGCAGGTAATGAGTTAGGTCGCGGTGGAGGCGTTCAAAAGGTTCGGGCTTCAAGAGGCCGCGCGCTCCTACGCATTGCTCAGCCAAGGGCAGTATGCGCTGGCAGATTTCGGCAATGGCGGTGCGTACCATGTTGGCGTGAGCGACGGTAGCTTCGGCGGTAGGGGCCGAGAGTTGAGCTACGTAATCGGCTGCCGCCCGCAGCCATTGCCCTCCGCTTTCGGTCAGCAAAGCCATTTCGCCCAGCCGTTGGCGTTGGTAAGGGTCGTCGGTGCGGTGCAAGGCGCATAAGAAGCGGCGGGTCTCATCAAAAACAGCCTCGGCGCCACCCAACTGCACAGCGGCAAACCGAATAGCTCCGCCGCTAAACCACGGCTGGCGGTAATAGTCGCCGGGCTGGCCAAGCAGTTCCGCTGAACCTATTTCCAGACCCGTAAAATCGACGCGGAAGCTAGCCGTAGCCTGCATACCCAGAGGGCGCCAAAAGCTTCCATCTAGGGTTGGGCGCTTCTCATCGGCAGGTAGAATGAGCATCTGCCAGCTGCCATCTGGCAGGGCCCCCGTCAGGAGCGGGCGCGTGACATGGCCTGCGCCGGAGGCAAACGTTTTGCTGCCGCGCAAGCGGTAGCGGCCGTTGGGCAGAGGCTCAAGGTGTACTCCATCTTGTGCTTCCGTATTCCAAACCCCGAACAAGTGGCCCGCTCGGGCATCGGCCGCCCATTGGCTTATTTGTTCAGGCCGCCCAAAGCGCTGTAACAGCTGCAAGGCGTTTACGTGTCCTTCGTAAACCCGCCCTACTGCCAAGTTGCCCCGGCCTATGTGGCGCAAGGTGCTAAGCAGCGTGCGCGTATGTGTGGGGGCGCCTAGTCCTACGCCGCCCAAGCTAACCGGCAACGGAGCCACCAGCAAACCCGCTGACCGTAGCCAGGCAAACTCTGCGGTGGGGAAGCCGCCCGGCTGATCGGAATGAGGGGCTTGGGCGAAAAGACGAGGGGCCAGTGCAGCCGCGGCTGTTTCGGCCGCCCCTACTGAGGATAGTAGCCCGCTGGGAAGTGCCGCTTGCTGATCATCGGCCGCAGGTGGGCCAGTAGATTCGACAACCGATGTAAGTAACTCTGACATAATATCGAGTAGAAAAACGATGGGTAGGCTACCCAGCGGAGAACCCGCTACGTAGCGCCAGAGCAGTTACCGATAAAGAATAGTACCGCGTAGCAATAGCTCCTCCGTAGCACAACGTAGCTCAGCGCTAGAGGTTGGCGTAACAATTCCGTAACATACCGAATTGGGGTGCCGCCGGGGGGGTGCCTACCTTCGCGGCGCGTTTCACATTTCACCTAAGCCCGTTTGCCATGCAGCCGCAGCCTATTCGTTCCGCTCTCATTTCCGTGTATTACAAGGACCGTTTGGAGCCCCTCGTAGCGCTGTTGAAGCAGCACGGAGTTACTATTTACTCCACCGGTGGCACTCAGCAGTTCATTGAGGAGCAAGGAGCCGAAGTAACAGCCGTAGAGAGCCTGACCGGCTTTCCTGCCGTATTCGGTGGCCGCGTAAAAACTTTGCACCCGAAGGTGTTCGGTGGAATCCTGCACCGCCGCCACGAAGCCGGCGACTTGCAGGAAGCCGAACAGCACCAGATTCCCCCCATCGACTTGGTAGTAGTAGACCTGTACCCTTTCGAGGAAACAGTGGCCTCAGGAGCGGCTGAGCAAGACGTTATCGAGAAAATTGACATTGGCGGCATTTCCCTGTTGCGCGCTGCCGCCAAGAACTTCCGCGACGTGCTGGTAGTAAGCAGCCGCGACCAGTACGCCGCCGTGACGGAGCTGCTGACCACGAAAAACGGCGCTACTGACCTGGAGGACCGGCGCCACTACGCCGCTGCTGCTTTCGAAGCTACCTCTCACTACGATACCCAGATTTTCCAGTACATGGCCCAGGGTACGGAGTTGAGCGGCGCGGCCCTCAAGCTCAGCGAGAAGCCCGCCACGCCACTGCGCTACGGTGAAAACCCCCACCAAGCCGGCACATTCTACGGTGATCTGACTGCCCTCTTCGACCAGTTGCACGGCAAGCAGTTGAGCTACAACAACCTAGTGGACGTAGACGCCGCCGTGTTGCTCATGCAAGAGTTTGCTACCAATGGCCCCGCGGCCTGCGCTATTCTCAAGCATACCAACGCTTGTGGGGTAGCACAAGCGGCCACGCTTCAGGAGGCTTACCTCAACGCCCTGGCCTGCGACCCTGTATCAGCATTCGGTGGGGTTATTATTGTTAATCAAGAAGTAGATGCGGCAACGGCCGAGGAGTTGAACAAGCTATTCTTTGAAGTGCTGATTGCTCCCTCCTTTGCTGCCGATGCATTACCTATTCTGCAGAGCAAGAAAAACCGCATCCTACTTCGTCAGAAGCCGGTAACGTTCCCCGCCAAGCAAGTGAAAACGCTGCTCAACGGGGTAATCGAGCAGGACTTTGACCGCGTAATTGAAGGGGCCGCCGAATTCCGCACCGTTACCCAGTCAGCCCCGACGGAAGAGGAAGTGGCCGCCCTGGAATTTGCGCTTAAAATCTGCAAGCACACCAAAAGCAATACCATTGTGCTGGCTCGCGCCGGGCAGCTGCTAGCCTCTGGTGTAGGTCAAACCTCGCGGGTAGATGCTTTGCGCCAAGCTATTGAGAAGGCCCGCAGCTTCGGTTTCGACTTGCAGGGTGCGGTAATGGCTTCCGACGCGTTCTTCCCCTTCCCCGACTGCGTAGAAATTGCTGGCGAGGCCGGAATCCGGGCCGTAGTGCAGCCCGGCGGCTCTATTAAGGACGCCGACAGCATTGCCGCCTGCGACCAGCGCAACATGGCGATGGTACTCACGGGGGTACGCCACTTCAAGCACTAACCCATTGTAGGTAAGAGCAAAGCACCGAACCTATTCTCGGCTGAAGGACCTGAACAACAAAGCCCCGCTACTTCTAAGAAGTAGCGGGGCTTTGTTGTTCGCGAAAGAGTACAAATGCGCGCTAAAAGAATTGTTGCGGTTGAGTTGCAATGAAGCGCGTACATTCGCGTTAGAGTAGCTTGATCTAATTTTGGATTGTATTGTAGGAAGCAGCAACGCCTGGTCATTCCGCCGCACATATGAATGCGGACGTGCCGGGCTTCGCTGAAACTTGCTTACTTTTGCCCCACTTTTGACGGGTGCAATCGGCCCGTTCTCATTCACTTGCCGCTACGCAATGGGTTTCTTTAATTTTCTGACCAGCGACATTGCCATCGACCTGGGCACGGCTAACACCCTCATCATCCACAACGATAAGATTGTGGTGGATGAGCCGAGCATCATTGCGAAAGATCGTACCACCAATAAAGTAATTGCCGTGGGTCGGCAGGCGCAGCAAATGCACGAAAAGACCCACGATAACATTAAGACCATTCGTCCTCTGAAAGACGGCGTTATTGCTGATTTCCACGCCGCAGAGGAGATGATCAAGGGAATGATTAAGATGATTGACACGCGGACGCGACTATTTCAGCCCTCGCACCGCATGGTCATCTGCATTCCCTCGGGCATCACGGAAGTAGAGAAGCGCGCCGTGCGCGACTCCGCTGAGCACGCCGGTGCCAAAGAGGTTTGGATGATTCAGGAGCCTATGGCGGCGGCCATTGGTATTGGCATCGATGTGGAGCAACCTGTGGGTTCCATGATTATTGACATCGGCGGTGGCACCACCGAAATTGCGGTAATCGCCCTGTCGGGTATTGTTTGCGACCAGTCGATTAAGACGGCGGGCGACGTGTTCAACCAAGACATTCTGGATTACATGCGCCGCCAGCACAACCTCCTGATTGGAGAGCGAAGCGCCGAACGCATTAAGATAGAGGTAGGCGCCGCCCTCACTGAGCTGGAAGTGCCCCCTGCCGACTTTGAGGTTCGCGGCCGCGACCTGATGACCGGTATTCCGAAAGTTATTAAGGTGACCTCATCTGAAATTGCTATTGCTCTAGACAAGTCAGTAGCCAAAATTGAGGAAGCCGTTCTGAAGGCGCTGGAGATTTCGCCACCCGAGCTATCGGCCGATATCTACGAGAATGGTATTCATCTGACCGGCGGCGGCGCGTTACTGCGTGGGCTCGACAAGCGGCTGGCTGTTAAAACCAAGCTGCCCATTCACATTGCCGAGGACCCGTTGCGCGCCGTAGTGCGCGGCACCGGTGCCGCCATCAAAAATATCCAAGGCTTCCGCGGCGTACTGCTGACCTAAGCTTCTCTAGTACCAGGACGTAAGAAGTGAGAAGCAAGACGTTGGAGAACGGCCCGTACGGGGCTGCTCCGCAACTCTTCCTTCTCACTTCTTCCTTCTCATCCTTCTGCCACCTGACCATTCGTGAGAAACCTCTTTGCCTTTCTGTTTCGCTACCGGGGTATCCTCGTGTTTGCGCTGCTGGAGGTATTGAGCTTATACCTACTGGTCAAAAACAGCTCCTACCAACGGGCGGCCTTCTTTAACTCGGCCAACACCTACGTCGGACAGGTGCTGGATTTCCGCACGCGCATCACTGATTACTTCCGGCTGGTGGAGCTAAACCACGAGTTGGTAAAGGAAAACGCCATGTTGCGCCAGCAGTTTTACCAGCCCGACCTGAGCCGCCGCGAAGCCGATTCCTTGCCCGTGAGCCGCGACAGCCTCACCCAAGCCCGCTTGGCCCGTTTGGGCCGCCCCGATTCCTTGCTGCTGGGGCTGCGCCAGCTGCCCGCCCGCGACCCAGACTACCCTCTTATTCCGGCTCGGGTAGTAAGCGCCCCCTTGCGCAAGGTGGACAACTTCATCACCCTGAACGTGGGAAGTATTGATGGGGTAAAGCCCCAAATGGGGGTTGTATCGGCGGCGGGAGTAGTAGGGCGGATACTGGTGGTAAGTGAGCATTATGCCACGGCTACCTCGGTGCTGCATTCGGGTACCAAGATTTCGGCTCAGATTGTTCGGGACGGAACGGTGGGCACCATCCGCTGGCAAAACGATGATCCTACCCACGTTCTGCTCGACGATGTGCCCCGCCAAAACAAGCTGGTGCGGGGCGACACAGTAGTTACATCCGGGTACAACGCGGTGTATCCGTCCGGGGTGCTCATCGGTACCATCGACTCCTTCACGCGGGAGAGCGACAAGAACTTCTGGACGGTGCAGGTACGGCTAGCCGTGGACTTCTCCCGCCTGTCGTACGTGTACGTGGTCAATAGCCGGGTAAAAGCTGAGCGCGACTCACTGGAAATACGCGCTGGCGTTAAACCCGATACCGACGAATAGCCATGAGCACACTAGGTTCTCTGCTGCTGCAAGTGTTGCGCTTCGTGTTTTACGTGGCCTTCTACGTGCTGCTCGTTAGTGGACCCGACTTCGTGCTGTTCAACCTGGGGTGGTGCTATTTCTACCTGGGGTTTCTGCTGTTCCTACCCATCGGGACGCCCATTGTGGTGCAGCTGCTGCTGGGGTTTGGCTTAGGCTTCACCATGGACGTGTTCTTTGATACGGGGGGCGTGCACGCCGCCGCCGCGGTGCTGCTCGCCTATGCGCGCCCGTGGGTGCTACGCCTGCTTACCCCACGCGATGGATACGACGCGCAAGATTCAGTAAACATCCATCAAATGGGAGGGCAGTGGGTTATTGTGTATCTGCTGCTGCTTACATCTTTGCACCACACCGCTTTCTTTCTACTCGAGCTAGGCAGCTTTCACGTATTTGGCCTTACTCTGGTCAAGATTATTGTTAGTACGCTGTATACCAGTTTAGTGCTGCTGATTATTCAGCTGGTGTTCTTTCCTACGCGGCGCCGGAATCGGTAGAGGAAATCTTACACTTGTGGATGGTAGGGTGGGAGAGGAGGCAGCATGCGGTATATACTGGCGGAACAAGTAGGCCTCAGTTGGTTGTTCTTGGCCGCAAGCTCAGGCGTGGGCAGGAGCGAAGCTAGGAGGCGCTGCCGTTGTCACGCTCAGCCGTTTACTGTTTCCCGGTCTGCTGCTAGTATCTTTGCTGTTCTGGCCTGCGTGCCATAAGTGCCTACTCTTCAGATTACACCACCTTGCAATACCTCGAAGGCCGTAAATACGTCGTCCAAGCCATCTTCTTGGCAGTGGCGCTGGTGTTTGCCGCGCGCCTTTTCTACATCCAAGTCATGGATGGCAGCTACAAGCTAGCCGCCGACCGCAACACGCTGCAGCGAATTGTGCAGGTGCCCTACCGCGGACTCATTTACGACCGGAAGGGTCAGATCCTGGTGCAGAATACTCCGGTGTACGACCTGATGGTGACGCCCCGGGAAGTGAAGAAGCTAGATACCCTTCGGTTTTGTGAGTTGATTCAGTTATCCCTGGAAGACTTGCGCGCGGGCCTCAAGGCAGCTAAAGCGTTCAGCCGGGTCAAGGCTTCGCCGTTGGTATCTAACCTCAGCACGCCGGAGCTAGCCGCTATTCAAGACAACCTGATTGACTTTCCGGGCTTTAGTGTGAAGGCTCACATGGCGCGCTCCTACAACACCAAAAACCTTGCGCACGCCCTGGGCTACGTGGGCGCCATCACGCCGGCTTTTCTGGAGAAGCCTAAGTTCTCCAAGTACAACCCTGGCGACTTCCTCGGCATCACGGGTCTTGAGTCGTATTACGAGAAGGAATTGATGGGCCGTCGGGGGGTGCAGTATCGCATGGTGAACGTGCGGGGCATCGAGAAAGGCGCGTTCCGGGGCGGAGAGTTTGACACGCTATCCGTGGCCGGCCAAGACCTCCATCTGAGCATCGACTCCGACTTGCAGGCCTACGCCGAAATGCTCATGCAAGGCAAGCGGGGCTCAGTAGTAGCCTTAGACCCCAAAACGGGCGAAATTCTGGCCTTTGTGTCGGCGCCGATGTTTGAGCCCGCCACCCTGTCGGGCAAGGGCATGGGCAACCGCTACATGGACCTGCTCAATAACACCGAGCGGCCCCTGTTTAACCGCCCCCTAATGGCGACCTATCCGCCCGGCTCTACCTTTAAGCTGGTAAATGAGCTAGTAGCCTTGCAAATGGGGGTTGTAACGCCACAAACCGGCTTCCCCTGCAACTGGAAGCTGGTGCGCTGCACCCACCGCCACGAGTACCCCAGCAATGTGGGTATTGCCATTAAGAACAGCTGCAACCCGTACTTCTACCAGGTAATGCGGACTGCCGTCATGCGGGGGCGCTCGGCCAACCGCTTCGAGGATGCTCGCCTGGGCCTGGGTGAGTGGCGGCGGCAGGTAATGAAGTTTGGCTTGGGCGAAAAGCTAGGAGTAGACTTGTCACAGGAAAAGAAAGGCCTAATTCCCTCACCGGACTTTTACGATAAGCGCAACGGCTACCACCGCTGGAATTTCCGCACGGTATACTCGCTCAGTATCGGGCAGGGTGAAATCGGTATTACGGGCTTGCAAATGGCCAACATCATGGCCACCATTGCTAACCGCGGCTGGTACTATACTCCTCACTTTGTGAAGGGTATTGGTGCGGGTGGGCCACTGCCTCAGTACCGGGTACGGCATACCGTGGGTGTTGACCCCATACACTTCGATGAAATCATTCCCGGTATGCAGGGGGTAGTAGATGGTAGGGGGGGCACTGGCGGCAACGCTAGCCTGCTGGACGTAGGAATTTCGGTGGCGGGTAAAACCGGTACTGTGCAAAACCCCCACGGCGACGACCACGCCACCTTTGCGGCCTTCGCTCCCGCCGAAGACCCCAAGATTGCCGTGGTGGTTTTCATCGAAAACGCTGGTTTTGGGGGCAGCTCGGCTGCTCCGCTAGCCTCGCTGCTCATGGAGAAGTACATCCGTGGCAGCGTGGCACCCTGGCGCAAGCGCTGGGAAACCTGGCTGCAAGGCCCCGGCGAAAAGTTTGTCCGGCATCACTAATATTCTTGACTGTTGTGCTGGGCATGGCGCAGCATAACCTACTTCCTACACGTTGAACACGCAACCTGCACGGTATTCACGCAGCATCGACTGGGTTACAGTCCTCATCTTCGCCGTGATGGTAGGGCTGGGGTGGGTGAGTGTGTACGCAGCCAGTTACTCTCCCGACGCTCCCGCCGACCCCTTTAGCCACCTGAGTTTTCAGGAGCTAATGGCGTTCAACTGGTTTAAGCAGATTCTCTGGATTGGGACGGCCATTGTGCTCATCGTCGTTCTGGTCGTCATCGATTCCAAGGCTTACGACACCTTTGCCTTCGTGCTGTACGGAATCATGATTCTGCTGCTCATCGTTACGCCCTTCATTGCACGGCCCATTGCCGGGTCACGTTCTTGGCTAGAGCTAGGCCCAGTGCGTCTGCAGCCCGCTGAGTTTGCCAAGTTTATTACGGCGCTGGCCGTATCGCGCTACATGGCGGGCATCAACCTGCGGCAGCAAAACTTCCGCGACCAACTGGTGCTAGCTGGTTTGACGTTGCTGCCACCATTGCTCATTATAGCGGCCAACGAAACGGGGCAGGCGCTCGTGTTTGGCGCCTTTTTGCTGGCCTACTTTCGGGAAGGAATGTCCCCGCTAATTCTGCTGATTTTGGCGGCGGCCGGGGCCATCCTAATTCTCGCACTGCTGGTACCTAAGCTGTGGCTCATGGGGGCTTTTACGGTGATGCTGGGACTGATTTTCGCTTTTAACCCTCGCCTGATGCGTCATCACTTACCCATGTCGCTCAGCATATGGGCCGTAGTTATCGGCATGGTGTTCGGCGTGGACTTCTTTTTCAACAATGTACTGCAAGACCACCAGCGTAAGCGGATTGAAGTGCTGATTAACCCTTCCGCCGACCCGCTGGGAGTGGGCTGGAACGTAACCCAGTCCAAAATTGCCATTGGCTCGGGCGGATTAGCGGGCAAGGGGTTTCTGCAAGGCACCCAAACCAAGTTCGACTTCGTGCCCGAGCAAAGTACCGACTTTATCTTCTGCACCGTAGGCGAGGAGTGGGGCTGGATTGGTACAATGGTGGTGGTTATTCTGTTTATGAGCCTGCTGGCTAGAGTACTCTACGTGGCGGAGCGGCAGAAATCAGTATTCGGGCGCACCTATGGGTACTGCGTAGCCAGCATCATCTTCTTTCACTTCTGTGTGAACATCGGCATGACCATTGGGCTGGCCCCAGTTGTAGGCATTCCGCTCCCCTTCTTCAGTTACGGGGGGTCTTCGCTGTGGTCCTTCACCACGTTGTTATTTATTCTGCTGGCCATCGATGCCTACCGCAAACAGGATCTGGAGCGTTACTAATGCGTTGGTAGCGACACTAGCAGCAGGGCGCATTCAGTAATTGCGCATAATTCTGCGTTCTTGCGGTCATGAAGTATTCGGCGGCTGACGTTGCCTGTTCTCCTCTTTCTTCGGCTCGGGTTCCGGTATGGATGTGGGGTATCCTGTTGCTACTACACGGCCTGTTTTTCGGCTGGCAACTGGGGCATCAATCTTACGGCTTTCCCGATTCAGGCCGCTACCTCATGGCGGCTCACAACCTGCGCACAGCGGGAGTGCTATACGCTGAGCCACTAACCGGGCTGCCCCTATCCGCGCAAGAATACAGTATTCGTCCTCCGGGCTATCCGGTGTTGCTGATCTTGCTGGGCGCCACTACTACAGCAATACCAGTGGCCGTGCTTCTGCTGCAGAATCTGCTGAGCTTACTAAACGTAGGGCTGGCCTTGCAGTGGATTGCTCGGCGCCGGCCTACTCTCCGCCAGTGGCAGTGGGGCGTGCTGCTAGGGCTAGCCATAGTACCAGGGCAGTTTATTTACGCTAACGCACTCATGAGCGAAATACTGCTGCAAAGCTGCATAGTAGGCCTTTGGTTAAGCTTGACCGCCTTTTTTGCGAACCCCCAACGCCACTGGGTCTGGGTATTAGGGGCCATATTGGCGGCACTTGCCCTACTCATCAAGCCCGTATTCTTTCCATTTGCCGGCCTGTTCTTGGCCCTAGGTGGATGGGTGGGCTGGAAGCAACGGCGGCTTCGGCTGTTCCTGATTGGGTGTATTCCGGTGGTAGTAGCCCTGGGCTGGCAGGCACGTAATGCAAAGCAAACGGGGTACTTCCACTTCTCCAGTATTGCCGAAATCAACTTGCTGCGTTACAACGTACGCGCCGTTTTACAAAAGACAGAAGGCTACGAAGCAGCTGAACAGTTTGTAGCTACTACGGTGGCTGCCGCAGAAAGCCAACCTACGTTTGCCGCGCAACAGCACTACATCCGGAAGCAGAGTCAAGCAGTGCTACTACGGCATCCTGTGGCGTATGCAGCCCTGCATGGTCAGGGTATGCTCAATCTGCTGCTCGACCCCGGTCGATTTGACTTGGTGCACTTCTTTGGGCTACCGGAGCGAAATACGGCCGGCCTGCTCGGGCAATTTGCGCAGCATGGGTACGCGGCCATGGTTGCCTACGTACAAAGGCTGCCCCTGGGGCTGCTAGCTATTTTGCTGTTGGTAATAGCCACCAATGTAGTGCGGCTGCTGCTGCTGCTACGGTTTGCTGCCTGCCCCTTACCGTGGGCTTGGCGTTTGCCACTGCTAGGGTTGGTTTTGTACGTGGCACTACTCACGGGCCCGTTGGGGGCGGCGCGTTTTGCTGTGCCCATATTGCCCCTGCTACTAGCCGCGGCTGGCCTAAGTTTACCTCAAAGGCGTACCGGAGCGCCAGGCTCCTCTTCTGAAGGAGCATTGCCTGGGCTTAGCCAGGCAAACAAAGGGTGATGCGTAAGAATAAGAGCAAACGCCACGGCAAAGGCGGGCGCTAGCAAGTAGCCCATTCTGGCCAGGTCACCGGATAGTAGCATGTGGACGGCAACTACCCCCGCGAGGGTGACTACCGGCCAGCCCAAAGGGCGTACCCATCGTTGCCGATCCGCGGCCTTACCTTGCAGACCTGCTAACAGGGCCAAGCTAAAGAAGCCGAAGATGCTGAATATCTCGCCGGAGCCTTTCACGGAAAACAAGCGCCGGAGCGAGTACGCCAAGTTATCCATATGACTGATGGCATTGTGCACACTTTCTGCCGGGGTAGCTCCAACGCGAGCGTCAATCCAGCTGCGTACTCCCCAAGCCAGGGCGGCACTTACTACCATCCATCCCAGCTGTGCCCGCCACCCCACTGCCCGCTGCCCCCAGAACAGCAGCCACGGCGCCAAAAACACAAACGATTCCTTGGCGTGTGGGCCTAGTAAGATGCAAGCCACCAATGCTGCGGCTGAACCACTCCGAGCAGCATAGAACCCGAGAGCAAACACGAATAAGTACAGGCTATCTACTAATGGTAACCCTGCGGTATACACGGCCCAGCGGCTAGTCAGTACGGCTACCACGCCTAACGCCGCTGCGGCTGGAGTGGCACCATACAAGCAGCTAGTTTGGTATAGCACCAGCCCCACCCCCGCCAATAGCAGGCAGTTGACAAGGTAAAAGCCCAAGCGTAAAGGCCACTCGCTGGCCGCACGCTGGGGCCATAGGCGGGCGTATACCTGCTCTAGCGGCCACGCTACGGTGGCGGCGGCCAGCGGCACCAGCACCCGGTAGCGACGCGTAATACTCACACCCGCAAACTCACCGCGGGCAATTTTTAAGTAACTCCGGGTGTCAAGGGAGTGCGAGAAGTCGTAGTGAACGTACATCGTGTACGCCGGACCGGCTACCAGGCCAAGGGCCAGCAAGTACACCAGCAGCCAGCGCCGCACCCTCGGCCGACTTATCCTCCACATATGCTCATGCTAACAAGCCAACTTGGTGTACTGTACACGAGCCGTATAGAGTACGCCATGCTGAGCACGCGACCATGTCGGCCGGCATAGGCAGTGGGCGGAGCATAGTAGGGAAACTAGGCAAACTTCCGGTCGATGAGCTTGAGCAGTTTCTGTACGTGCTCATCCTTACGGGCCCAGTTGTAGCGGCTAGCTAACTCCTCGGTTACATAGCGCTTTGCTATATCGGCGTTGGGTAGCGTATCGAGGTGCTGAATCATGGCGTGGTATTCCATGTTTTCTCCATTGAACAGCTCGTTAATAAAGCTGAAGCGTTGGTTAATCGAAATAGCTTCCCGCAACGATTCCACTTTCGGAGCTTTGCTTGCCAGGGTAGCCGCGGCGGGGCGTTCCGTTCGCAACGTTTCGCTGAGGGAAGGCGCCCCCGACTGCTCAGCCTTCAGCTTCTCATACAGCGGCACGCCTGCTGGTGCCGTTTCGGCTAGCGCCCGTCGGCTATCAGGCGTAGGCGCGGCAGGCGCTGGTATTGCTGTCGGGGGTGGGGTAGGAGCCGGAGCAGGCTGGGCAACTGGGGTTGGTGGCGCTGCGGCAGGCGTGGGTATGGCAGGCGCCTCCACTGGCTTAGGGGCCGGGGGCTCGGTAGCCGGTGCAGGGCTGGGCGGGGTAGTAGCAGCCGGCGCTGGTTGGGGGGCTTCCTCGTACAGATCGGTTTCTGCCAGGGGAAGCAGCACGCTTAGCTGTTGCACTACCTCCGTAGTTGGTTGCACCTGGTCAGCGTGGGCTTCTAGGTACAACCGAAAGCGGCTAAGTAGGTAGTCGTGGTCCTGGGCTTGGCCAGCGGGCAGCGAGCTAAGGAAACCTTCAAACAGATCCTTATTAGCATCAAGGTAGCGCAGGCTTTCCAGCAGCTTTTCCGGGGTAGCACTCGTTTGATCACCCACCAACTTGCGGGCAAATGTTTCAGAAGGGTCGCAGGCGCCGTGCAGGGTGTCGCAGATAGCTTGAGCAAGCAGCGGCTCGAACACGGGGCGGCTGAGCTTGATGCGGCGCGACAGCACGTTCATGAACTGCGTTAGCGCCTGGCGCACTTCCGTATCCTCGAAATCAAAGTAAGGGCTACGCAAATTACCCATTTCGCCCATCCACTGCACAAGCAGCTGCTGCACTACAAACAGATTTACTTGCCGTACGGGGGTAAAGCGGAGCACCGCGGGGCCGTCGAGGGTAGCCGTAGGGCGGGCGCCAAAGTGCTGGTCGCAGAGTAGGGCAGCCAGGAGGCGGCCGTATTGTTCACGCTTGGCGTGGCTATATTTGGTCTTCATTGAAAGCCTGATTCAACGGGCAATTTAGGGAAAGATGCCCACTCTAATCGTTCAAAATATGCCCGCTGCTCCCGTAGCGGTACCTGTCGGAGTTACGCTGCTTGCGGCCCTGCAAGATGCGGGCCACGACTGGATGCATGCCTGCGGGGCCAAAGGCCGCTGTACTACCTGCCGCGTAGAAGTGCTGAGCGGGGCCGAATACCTCACGCCCCCTACCACTGCCGAGGAGCGTTACCACTCGTTAGGTCGCCTGCGGCTTACTGACCGGCTGACTTGCCAGGCCCGCTTGCAGGGTGGCGAACTGGTAGGGCGGGTACCCGAAGCCACCAAGCTCCCGCACGTAGCCTACCTGGAGTAGTGCACACTGCCCGCCAGGCCTACCTCTTATAGCTGCTAAAAGTGAAAAGATGCTCACTGGATGCATCTGCCTGATGGAGAGTAAGTAGCAGCATGCGGGGCACGAGGTATCTGGTTTTGGGTTTGAGCCTAGCCGCTGAAAGCTGTACTTTAGATGCTCCGATTGCTGTCAGCTACCTGACACGTGGCCACCCTCAACTGACGACTTTGTGTTTATAGAACCCCGCGTTGGCACAGGCCCCGGCGTTGCCCGCCGGGGCTGGATTGAAGTGGTGTGCGGCTCCATGTTTTCGGGTAAAACCGAGGAGTTAATTCGCCGCCTCAACCGCGCCAAGATTGCCCGTCAACGGGTAGAGATTTTCAAGCCCGCCCTCGATACGCGCTACCACGCCCAGGATGTAGTATCGCATAACGCCACGAGTATTCGCTCCACGCCGGTGCCTGTGGCCCAGGAAATGCTCCTGCTAGCCGGTGGCTGCGACGTGGTAGGCATCGACGAAGCTCAGTTTTTTGACGACTCGTTGGTGGAAGTATGCGTGCAGCTAGCAAACCGGGGTACCCGCGTTATTGTGGCTGGCCTTGACATGGATTTCCTAGGACAGCCATTTGGGCCCATGCCCGCGCTGATGGCCGTGGCTGAGTTTGTGACCAAGGTGCATGCCGTGTGCGTGTGCTGCGGCGACATTGCTTCCTACTCCTTTCGCGTAACAGCTTCGGAAGACAAGATTCTACTAGGCGAAACCGATGCGTATGAAGCGCGCTGCCGCTACTGTTTTCAGGAAGGCATGAAGGAAAAAGCTACCGAGCCTGCCCGCACCGTTCAGCCCCGGCCGCTGTAGCCGTAGGGCGAAAACCTTGCTGCACTAAACCCGGCCGTTAGGCGTTACTTTCCCGATTCACCGTTTTCGTCGCTATTACCTGCCGATGACACTATCGTTACGCCTTGGCCGCGGAGTTGTGCTCCTGGCTTTATTACTTACCTCTGGCACTGCGTTAGCCCAGTTTACGGCCGGCTACGGCGACTGGCAGTTGCACCTGCCCATCAACCGGGCCAAGGCCCTTGCCGACGTAGGCGACCGGATTTATGTAGCGGCCGAAGATGCATTTTTCTACTACGATAAAGAGCTGAACACTACCCAGCTGCTTTCCACCCGCGACGGGCTGCACGATGCAGGTCTGAGCACATTAGCTTTCGACTCAGTAAGCCAGCAGCTAGTAATTGCCTACCGCAGTACCAACCTAGACATTCTGCGCCTGCGCGACGGCGCCATCCTGAACATTGCCGACATTGCCCGCAAGGAAATTCAGGGACAAAAGACCGTCAACCATATCAACATTGCCAACCGAGTAGCTTACCTGGCATGCAGCTTTGGCATAGTAGCGGTAGATCTGACCAAGCTGGAAATAAAGGACTCGTACACCAACATTGGGCCGAATGGTAGTGTAGTGCAAGTGTATGCTACGGCGGTAGCCGGGGGCGTCCTGTACGCGGCTACTTCAGGGGGCGTACTCCACGCTAGCCTCACAAGCAACCTCCTGGATTACCGCGCCTGGACCACCGACTTTGCTGCCCGCGTCAATGACCCTTTTCGGACGGTTGCAGCTCAGGATGGCCGTGTGTACGTGGGTATAAATAACGACCGACTCTACCGCTACAATCCGGGCCAGCCTGCCCAGGGGTGGCAGGCCGTAGCCAGCCCATCAGGGGGAGAGTTTCGGCAGCTGACGCCCTCGCGCGCCGGCCTATTGGTTACGGATGCTCAGCGCGTATCCGTGCTGAATACGAATACAGGAACGATAACTGCCACCCTAAGCCCGGCACTACTAAGAAATGCACGCACTGCTATTCGAGCCAGAAACGGCTCCTTCTACGTAGCCGACTTCGACAATGGTCTGCTTGCTATAGCGGCTGATGGGCAAACTACCCAGCAGTTTATTACCAACTCACCCGCCTTTCCCCAGGGACAGGGCGTGCTGGCGGATGCCCGGACAAATACCGTTACAGTGTTTGGTGGTGGGTATGGCGAACGGTACTTGCAGCAGGATTTCTACCGGGGCTTTGCCGAGTACCAAAACGGCCGCTGGACTACCATAAGCGCGCAAACGCAGCCAGCAGCGCAATACCCCAATCCCAAAGACCTAAGCCGCGGCACCCGCACTCCGGATGGGACACTCTATGCGGGCAGCTATGGCAATGGCCTGCTGGAATGGAAAGGGCCTGGTAATTTTCGCTTGTTCAATCCTACGGTAGGCCTACCCAACCCACTGCGCAGCGCTATATCCGATGCTAACTATACGCGCGTCACGGATGTTGCAGCCGATGCGGATGGTAAGGTGTGGGTAGTCAACCGCCATCAAGTTGCGGGTCAATCGGGGTTGTTCTTGTTCGACCCTGTAGCTACCACGTGGACTACCGTTCCGTACTTCAGCGGGAGTGATAATCTAGACCGTATTGCCCTTGACGATGCAGGAAACGTCTGGGTGACGCGGGCCCGCGCTCCGCTCAATACCATTCAGGGTATTAATGTGGTCAACCCAGCTACCAATGAAAACCGTTACTTTGGAACGTCTGATGGTTTGCCGGCGGGTAGTGAGGTGTTTGATATTGTGAAGGACCGCAACGGCGACATATGGGTGGCTACCAACAAGGGACCAGTCGTATTCAACGATGCTAGTTCTGCCTTCGATACGAGTCTTGGCTTCCAGGCCCCTATTGTTCGGCGAGGAGAAGGAACAGGGTTCCGTATATTGATGGATGAGCCTGTTCGAACCATTGCAGTGGATGGCGGTAACCGGAAGTGGTTTGGTACTGATAGGGGCCTGTGGCTTTTTAGTGCGGATGGCGACGAGGCCTTATTACACTTTACCACGGCCAACAGCCACTACCTTCCGATCGGATTGTTGATGTGGACGTGAACGACAAAACCGGTGAAGTTTTCGTGGTGACGGATGGCGGTGTGGTATCCTACCGGGGCTCGGCTACCGTCACGGAAGGAAAGCCGGAGTGCGCCAAAGTAACTCCTAACCCAGTGCGCACCAATTTTACTGGCCAGGTCGGTATTTCAGGTTTAGCCAACAATGGCACGGTAAAAATTACGGACGTGACGGGCAAGCTGGTGTATCAAACGCGTGCAAGCGGGGGCACCGTCGTATGGGGCCTCACCGACTACAATGGGCGCAAAGTGCAGTCGGGCGTATACTTGGTACTTTCTTCCGATGCCGACGGCAAAAATGGCTGTATCAGCAAGGTGGCGGTGGTTGACAAGTAAAACCAGCCGCATCTGGCCGCGAACAAATACTGGCTTTTTGCGCGAATAAGTTAGCTATAGGGGAGCCGATTTGGGGCTGCACGTTGTTACGTAATAGCCGCTTTTGGCCTCATTTCGCGCTTCTTTTCCTTTGTAGAAAAGGGCGCTACATTTAGGTTCTTTACCTATGCTTATCAAAACCCGGGGCATTGTCCTGAACTTTCTGCGCTACCGCGAAACCAGCATTATTGCCCGGATCTACACCGAGCGCCTAGGGCTACAGAGCTACATTGTGAACGGGGTACGCAAGGCTAAGCCGCCGGGGCGCATTGCTTTGTTTCAGCCATTTACCTTGCTAGACTTGGTGGCCTACACCTCGCGACAAGGAGGCCTTACGCGTCTCTCGGAGTACCGCTGTGCCGAGCCATTTCATAGCCTGCCCTACGATGTTCGCAAAAGTAGTATCGGGCTGTTTCTGGCCGAGATTGTAGGGCGGGTACTGCTAGAAGAAGAAGAAAACGAACCGCTTTTTACTTTCCTGCACGACTCTATTTTGGCCTTTGACCGGCAAGAGGAAGGGTTTGAAAACTTTGCCCTCATATTTCTGCTAGGCCTAAGCCAATACCTCGGTTTTGGGCCCGAAACAGGGGAGCAGATTACTTCGCAAGTAGCGTTTGCGGCCGAAGCGCCCGGTAGTATAAGTAGCCATAGCCCTACTGCCCTGCGCTTCCAGGAGTTTGAGCAGCACTTTGACGCCTTATTGCGTGACCCCACCACAGCAGCCATTCCGAACGGACGCGTGCGGCGTGAGCTACTAGGGGTACTTATTCGCTACTACCAACTGCACGTAGAGCGCCTCGGCGATGTGCGGTCTTTGGCTGTGCTGTCGGAGGTGCTGGCGGAGCTATAACCCTCAGCAGCTTATTATCTACCGCAAACGGCGGCTTTTCACGAGAAAAGCCGCGTTTGCGGTTCCATACATCTTGGTGGTGCAGGGCTACTTCACATCTACTAATTCCACGTCGAAGCGAAGAATGGCGTTTGGTGGAATGTCGGCACCGGCACCGCGGGCACCGTAGGCCAGGCTGGCTGGAATTAACAGAATAGCCTTGGAGCCTTGGTTGAGCATAGCAATGCCTTCATCCCAGCCCTGAATAACCTGGTGTTGACCCAGCGGAAAGGAAATAGGCTGGCCACCGTTCTTTTCCGATGAATCGAACACCTTGCCCGAGAGTAGCATACCCGTGTAAAGAACCGATACTGTTTGCCCGGGCTGGGGCTTGGGCCCCGTACCCGGTTTCGTGACTATGTAATAAACGCCCCCCGCCGTTTGCGGCCCCGTCAGCTTCTGCTGGGTCATGTAGGCCTTAATCTTGGTGTCCTCCTGTTTTTTAGCGCGCGCCTGAGCTTGGAGTGCTTCCTGCTTAGCATCGGCCTGGGCAGCTTCCTGGGTTTGTACTTTCACCGCCTTGGCAAGCATGATGAACGTATTGCCCGCCTTCTGGATGAAAGGTGGTACGGGCTGGCGAAACGACTTTGCAAACACGCTGTCGGCGGAGAAGCGGAAGATGGCCGAGTCGCCGGGCTGTAGCAACGACAGGGCTTCCTCAATACTACCGCGCTGCTGGGCCCGGAGCGTATCTAACGGAGCCCGGAGCAGCCCTCCCGTCTGGCGCGAGTTCAGTAGCACAGAATCCTTGCCGGTGCGGAATTGCATGTGCAAAGCCATAATTTTTCCAACGCGGGTAGCGTAGGTAGCATCTCCAGTTGGAGCAAAGGGCGGACGCAATACATAGCGGCCGTTTTCGCGCCGGTACACCCGGTACTCCACCCCTGATTTTAGCTTGTTGAACTTTACGGGCGCACCCTGGAAAGCCAGTAGCCCAAAGAGAGCTATTAGCCCCATGCCAAACACTCTAGTACGCGACAACCAAAACATATTTGGGAGATGATAAGAATAGTTAAGCTGCCAAGATAAGCCTTATTCAGACCAGTCTTCAACCTTTATACACAGCCACGGCCCCGCTACCGGCAAGCGGTAGTGGGGCCGTGGGTAACTAGTGTGCCGTATCAGGCTATTTCACCTTCACTATTTCCAGCTCAAATACTAAATCAGTATTAGGCGGAATCAAATAGTGGTTCGTGTCATCAGGGTCGCGCACACCTTTGTCGGCGTAAGCCAGCTGGGCCGGGACCACACGCGCGCCGGGCACCCTGGGGTAGTAGCAGCAAAACTTCGTCCCAGCCTTTAATCACCTCTCCACGACCAGCGCGAATCTTTAAGGGGCCGCCCTGCCGCACCGAGGCATCGAAGATGCGGCCGGAAGGTAAAAAACCTGTGTAGTGCACCAGTACTCGGTCGCCAGGCTGTGCTACGGCGCCAGTGCCGGGCTGCCGAATAGCGTAGCGCATACCCGAAGCAGTTTGGGTAGCCCGCGCAAGCACGCTATCGGGAGCAGCCTGAGCTGGAGCGGTAGGTAGGGCCTGTTGGGCAATGGCTGGCCGCACTAGCAAGGACCCACCAAGCAGCACGGCGGCGCATAGCAGGAAAGAAGACGTAGTGCGTAGCATATGAAGCGGCTATTGAACGTCCTGGATTTCCAGATCGAATAGCAAGGGAGTATAAGGAGCAATACTACCTTGGCCAACTTCTCTATACGCTAGCTCAGAGGGTACTAGCAACAGCTTCCGGTCGCCCTTGCGCATGAGAAGGGCTGCCTCTTCCCAGCCAGAGATAACGCCACCGCCGCCAGCCGTGAAGCTAAAGCATCCGCAGCTTGTGCGGTTGTTGCTGGAGTTATCAAAAATAACACCGTCGTTGGCCTCATAAATGAACTTACCAACGTAATTAACCGTCACCTTTTGCCCTTTTGTGATGAGTGGGTTGGTAGCGGGACCGTTCGTGAGCGACACGAGGTACAACCCTGAGTTGGTGCGGGTATACTGCGAACCCGTGATGTTGTGGCGGGTAAGGTACGCCTGAATAGTTGCTTCATCCAAGGCTCTTTGCGCCTCAGTTTGCTCTCGAATTTGCTTGGCGTAGGACGGTTCCGTATCGCAGCCCGACAGTACGGGCACCGTCACCAGCAAAGTAGCAGCCAAACGAAGTAGGAGGGCTGGGCGAGTGAAGAAAGACATAGGTAGTAGGTAGAAAGCCAGTGGCAGGTAGTACGAGCCGGAAGGAAATTACTTGATATCTGTGAGCTCAACGTCGAAACGCAGCACCGTATTCGGAGCAATGTCACTCCCTGCGCCACGCGAGCCATATGCCAAACCAGAAGGAATTAGCAGCGTGGCCTTGGCTCCTTTGTTCAGTAAAGCAATGCCTTGGTCCCAGCCAGCAATAACCTGACCCCGGCCAATGGCAAATGAAAAGGGCTTGTTGTCACGACTAGCCGTGGAGTCAAATACCTTACCATCGAGCGTGGTGCCAGTGTAAAGCACCGAAACCTGCTGGCCAGCAGTGGGAGTAGCGCCCGTGCCAGGCTGCGTAATAACAACATACAGCCCCGATGCTTGACGCTGAGCCGTAAGGTTGTTGGCCTTGATGTACGCCTGCAAAATCTCCTCATCACGAGCGGCGTAATCAGTATTGTCTACTACTACGTCGTCATCGTTGAGGCTGAGGCAACTAGGTAGCGTTGCGCAAAGCGAAAAGAACAGCGCGGCCAGAAGCAACGACCGGAAACGAGAAAGCAAGGTGTGCATAGTGTAAGCAAGTAGAGTTCTACGGGAAGATACAAAAACCCCCGGCCTAGTTGCACCGGACCGGGGGCTGATGAAAACAGGCAAGCTGAATTAGCGGCCGCCCTGTGCTTGCTGCTGTTGCTGCATAGCCTCGATCTGGCGCTGAATGTCAGCGGCGCTAGGGCCGGCGGGCTGCGGAGGAGCTGCTTTCACGTCTACTAGCTCCACATCAAAGCGGAGCGGCGAGTCGGCGGGAATGTCAGCCCCAGCACCGCGGGCACCGTACGCTAGTCCTGAAGGAATCAGCAAAGTGGCCTTAGAGCCTTTATTGAGCAGGGGAATCACTCGGTCCCAACCCGGAATCACGCCACCAACCCCAATGGGGAAGTCAACTGGCTTGCCGTTGTTAGGCGCCTTTTCTGAGGTATCGAACACCTTGCCGCTGAGCAACGAGCCCTTGTACTTCACGGATACCAACTGGCCCGTCTTGGGCTTGGGGCCCGTACCTGGTTGCGTTACCACGTAGTACACGCCAGAAGTATCCTTCTGGGCGGTGAGGTTGTTTTTCTTGATATAGTCTTGCAGCTGCTGGTCATCTTTGGCCAACTGGGCAGTAGCCTGCTGCTTGATTTTAGCCTGGATTTGGGGGCGCATCTGCTCCGAAACCGTCTTAGCCTTTGCCTCGTCCATCAACTCTACTGCCTTCACGAAGAACGTGAGGGTAGTGCCCATTTTCTTAACCTGGGGCGGTGCTGGCTGACCCGTATTGCGTACGAACATGGAGTCTACGTTGAAGCGGAACACGCCTGAGTCGCCGGGCTGCAACAACGAAAGTGCCTCTAATTCGGTGCCCTTATTAGCTACTGGCTGCAGCTGAATAAAGGTAGGGAAGCCAAACATGTTCTTGCGCGAGCTTTGCAGCACCGAGTCCTTGGAAGTACGGTACTCAATGTGCGCCGTCATGATTTTGCCGATGCGGGCTTTGTAAGCCGCTGTGTCGGCCTCCGCATTTTCTGAGCGGTAAGAATAGCCGCTGCCGTCCTTCTTGAAAATCTTGTATTCAATACCGGACTTTGTTTTTTTAAACTCGCCGTCTTTATTGCAAGAAGCGAGGCTCAGAACACCAGCTGTTACGGCTAGGCTCAGAAAAGTGCGTTGAAGGAGCATGAAAGGGGTTAGGTAGTAAGACAGAATGAAGGCCCAAGTTACACCGAATTATACCGATGGTGGTGCAGCTGCCAATGGAGCCGTCACAAGTTGGGTTTGGTATTGGGGTAGCAAGCTCAGGAAGCGGTCTACCGTAGTGTCTAGCGGCTCCCGGCTGATGCCACCCGACGCATTGTGGTGGCCGCCGCCCTCGAAGTGGCGACGCGAAAAATCACTCACGGAGAAGTCACCAACCGACCGGAAGGAAATCTTGATTGCCTGGTTGCGGTCAATCAAAACGGCCGCGAAAACGATACCCTCAATGCTCAAGGCAAAGTTGACGAGGCCTTCCGTATCACCCGTTTTGGAGTGGTACTGCCGAAGCTCGTCCGCCGTGATGGCAATGTACGCCGTGTTATACTCCCGTAGCACCGTCAGCTTATCTTTCAGCACGAAGCCCAGAAAACGCAACCGTTCCTCGGAGTGAGAGTCGTAGATGCGACGGTGCACATCGGAAAGATTAATGCCCGCGCTCAGCAGCTCGGCAATAATCAGGTGCACATTGCGCGACGTGCTGGGGTGGCGGAAGGAGCCCGTGTCCGTCATGATACCGGCATATAGGCATTCTCCGATGCCCGTATCAATCAACTCCTGGTCGCCCAAGTCACGGATAACCTCGAACACCAACTCGGCAGTAGCAGCCGCTTTCGAGTTCGAGTAGTCCAAGTCGGCAAACTGCTCGGGGTCCTGATGATGGTCGATGAGCACCTTCTTGCCCGGGGCGTGCCGGATATACTCTCCCAGCTCATTGATGCGGTTCAGGCAGGAGAAATCGAGGCAGAAGAGCACCTCGGCCCGGCCAATGATGTCGCGCACCTGGGCGTCGTTTTCGCGCGGCTCATACACCACTACTTCCTCATTGCCCGGCATCCAAGCCAGGAAATTAGGATAGTCGGAGGGCGTTACCACCGTGACGTGGTGGCCTTTCTTGCGAAGGTAGCCTGCCAATCCTAGCGACGAACCCAAGGCGTCGGCGTCGGGCTTATGGTGTGTGGTGATGAAAATCTGTCGGGGCTGCGCTAGCAACTCCTTCAGTTCAGATATTGTGGACATTGCCTACGGGGTAGGTGACTGAATTTCGGTCGTTTAGGCCGCGTACAAAGGCGGCAAAAGTCGTAAATATTCTGGGTTCCAACAAAACACCTTTTGGAAAGGTGCGTTTAAGGCGTGCATTGCTGGCTGGAATAGCAAGACAGTTTTCTGTAATGATTCAGTTCCACCGTACAATAGCCAGCTAAACCCGCTACTTTTGCGCCCGCAAACTGGCAGTGCTGCATCCCCAGTATTTTATTTCAACCCCAACCATACCAAACCACATGGCCACGAACCGCACGTTCACGATGATCAAGCCCGACGCTACCCAGGAAAACCACATTGGTGGCATCCTGAGCATGATTGAAGAGGGTGGCTTCCGCATCGTAAGCCTGAAGAAAGTACTGCTGACTGCTGAGCGCGCCGGCAAATTCTACGAAGTACATAAGGAGCGCCCCTTCTATGGCGACCTGGTTAAATACATGTCTTCGGGTCCTATCGTAGCTGCCATCCTGGAGAAGGACAACGCTGTAGCTGATTTCCGCACGCTGATTGGCGCTACCAACCCCGCCCAGGCTGCTGAAGGTACCATCCGTAAGAAGTACGCCAAGAGCATTGAAGCCAACGCCGTGCACGGCTCTGACTCTGACGAGAATGCGCAAATCGAAGGCAGCTTCTTCTTCGATGCTGACGAGCAGTTCTAAGCAGTAGCCCTCGAAAAGGGCACCTGCTCTGTTGATCGCTCATTTCGGAGCTCATCACAAAAAATCCTCCTCTACTACCTGTAGAGGAGGATTTTTTGTATACCCTAAGTAGGCTTTTTATAGACTTAATTAATACTCATTTTATACTAAAGACCAGTAAGCAATTCAATCTGAATTGCTGCTGGCGCTTCTCAATTGAATGGTTTGCCAAGGCTATAAGGTCACTACCTGGCTGCATTTGCCCGAGAAAGGTAAATAGATTCTGCGCTTCATACTAAGCCAGCAGTTGAAAATACAGGGCGTGCTGTCGTTGCTGAAATACAGTGAGTGAAAAAACCGAGCCACTGGCTCCCGCAACTTTTGCAGGGGCCAGTGGCTCGGTATTTTCGTGCGGGGAGGATAGCCGCTTAAGCTTGCTCTACAGACAGCAGTGGCTCAGTATGCGCGGCGTCTTGGGTTTCCTGCGGGTTATGCTTGTGGCGGAACAACACCACGAACAGCACGGCAATAACCAGAGCATACAGGGCAAAAGTCAGCCAGATGTTATGCCAGTCCTTGGTTTGGTCGATAGGGTTGGTGAAGTACTTCTCAATCACGATGCCGCTGACCGAACTGCCCAATACGGCCCCAAAGCCGTTCGTCATCATCATGAACAGCCCTTGCGCACTGGCCCGGATGGAGGAAGCCGTCTGGGTCTCCACGAACAGGGAGCCGGAAATGTTGAAGAAGTCAAAGGCCATACCGTACACGATGCACGAGAGGATAACCATCCAGAGGCCGGGGCCGGGGTTGCCGTATGCCAGAAGGCCGAAGCGCAAAACCCACGCAATCATGCTGAAAAACATCACCTGCTTAATGCCAAAACGGCGCAGGAAGAAGGGAATAGCCAGGATGAAGAGCGTTTCGGAAATCTGGGAGATAGACATGATCATAGCCGGATGTTTTACGGCTAGCGTGTCTTGGTAGGCGGGCACCTTGTCGAAGTCGTGCAGAAAAGTGTCGCCGTAGGCATTAGTGAGCTGCAGTGCCGCGCCTAGCAACAAGGCAAACAAGAAGAAGGTGAGCATCTTCGTGTCGCGCAGCAGGGCAAACGATTTGAGGCCCAAGGCATCTACCAAAGAGCGGCTGGCAGTTTCTTTGGAGGGCGGGGGGCAGGCTGGTAGCGTAAACGAATACACGCCAAGCAAGAAAGCGGCGGCGGCCGCTATGTAGAACTGATTGGCTGATTTCTCAAAGCCCAGCAGGCTTACCGTCCACATAGCCGCAATGAAGCCGATGGTTCCCCACACCCGAATAGGTGGGTAGTCCTTCACCACATCAAGTCCTTCGCGCTTAAGCACGGAGTAGGACACGGCAATAGATAAGGCCAGCGTGGGCATGTAGAAAATCATGTTTAGCAGCATGACCCAGAACATAGTGCCCGGCTCCGTAACTAGGGGTACCGTGCAAAGCACTGCACCGCCCAAGATGTGCAGCATGCCGTACAGTTTCTCGGCATTTACCCATTTGTCAGCCACAATACCCATAAGCGAGGGCATGAAGATGGAGGCAATACCCATGGTGGAGAAGATGGCTCCAAACTGAGCCCCGGACCACTGCTTGGTCTGAAACCAATATGCCCCGATGGTTATCAGCCACGACCCCCAAATGAAAAACTGTAGAAAGCTCAGAATAGTGAGACGTAGCTTCGTACTCATGCAAATGCGGTTGAGAAAAAGTGGGGACAAAATTTCGAACCTAAAGATACAAGAATTCTTTCCGGCGGAATATGAGAATGCTTGGCCGCGAAGCGCCCTGGATGGCAGAGTAAGCAGGCGCAAACTGCCGTTGCCGTGCTAAATAAAAAGCCCTTCTGCATAGTGCAGAAGGGCTTTTTCTAAAACAGGAATTCTAAGTTTACTCTACGAAGCAGCCGCGAAACGACGGTTTACTTCGTCCCAATTGATGGCGTTGTAGAAAGCCGCAATGTAGTCGGGGCGGCGGTTTTGGTACTTGAGGTAGTAGGCGTGCTCCCATACGTCGAGGCCCAGCACTGGAGTACCTTTGCAGCCAGTGTCAGGCATCAAGGGGTTATCCTGGTTGGGGGTAGAGCAAATCTGTACCGTGCCATCGGGCTGCTTGCAGAGCCACGCCCAGCCCGAGCCGAAGCGGGTAGTAGCAGCTTTGGTGAATTCTTCCTTGAACTTCTCGTAGCTGCCGAACGCGCTCGTAATAGCCTCGCCGATTGCGCCGGTAGGCTCGCCGCCACCATTCGGACCCAGGATGGTCCAGAACAGGGAGTGATTCCAGTGACCCCCACCATTGTTGCGTACCGCAGCCGGTGCAGCGGCAATGTTGTGCATCAATTCTTCCAGGCTTTTGCCCTCCAACTCGGTGCCGGCAATGGCATTGTTGAGGTTGGTAACGTAAGCCTGATGGTGCTTGGTATGGTGGATTTCCATGGTCTGCGCATCAATGTGCGGCTCCAGGGCGTCGTAGGCGTAGGGCAGTTGGGGCAGTTCGAAAGCCATAAGTAGAAAGGTTTTGAGGTGGATAAGGGAGAGTCTGAGTCTACTGCAGCCGCGCAGCCCACTAGGAGTACACGCTGCCGTCAGGGTATAACCACCGAACCCCGTGTAGGGTTACGGAGGCGACCAAAAGTAGCCTATTTCCGCTTGCGAGCGAAAAAGTCCTGCATTAGCCCCCCACACTCATCCGACAGGATACCCGTGACTAACTCTGCCTTGGGGTGCAGCAGATTGCCATGCGCCGGTAGCCAAACTTAGGCTCGTGGGCACCATACACTACCCGCCGTACTTGGGCCCAGGCCGTAGCACCAGCGCACATCACGCAGGTTCTACCGTTACGTACAGGGTGCAGTCCTGCAAGTATTTATTGCCGAGGTGGTTGGCGGCGGCCGTGAGGGCCAGCATTTCCGCATGGGCCGTCACGTCGCGCAGCTTTTCCGTCTGGTTATACGCTCGTGCGATGATACGCTTATCCAGTACCACTACGGCTCCAATGGGAATTTCATCTTCATCAAACGCGTAGCGCGCCTGCTTCAAGGCTTCCCGCATGTACTGCTCATCGGAGTAAAGCGAAAGGGTCATAAGCGAAAGAGAAGAGGTAGGTACTAAAAGAGGCCTGGAAAGTGCAGGGAAAATTCCACTTCCGCGCTACTCCCACGGTACACGCTATACGGATGGCCCACGCAGGTCCTACCTTATTTCATCACTAGGCTTGCCATAACAGCCTGGGCCACGGGCTGCCACTGGGCTTGCTCTTCCGCCGGAGCCACGAAAGTAAACACGTACAACTGGTCGCCTTCAATGCTGTACTGCACCAGCTGATACTTGCGAATGGGAGCCAGCGTAGCGTTGCGACGGTTATCGGTGACCGTCGATACAAATTCGAGCATCACATAATCGCGCTTATTTACGGTGCGAATATCTTCCTTCAAGAATTCCACCTTGGAGTACATGTTTTGAATGCTGGCCTTGTAAATCTTCACCAGCAAGCTGTAGTCGCGGTTGCTGAAGGTGGTAGGCTTTTGGGCCACGCTAAGATCAACGCGGCCGTTGGGGCTACTAAAGACGGCTAGGGGTTTGCGCGGGGCCGGGTACTTGGCCGCAATGCCATCGTCGGGTAGGGGCTGAAAGCCGTCGGGTACGCCCACGGTAATGTTTTTGCTCACCACTGTTTTCTTGAGCTTGGGGCCAGCAAAGGCAAACAGCGCGGCTACTACCAGCAGAAAAGAAGCAAAGCGAAATGTTTTCATGGGGAGAGTATAGGACACTAGCCGGAGCTGGTGCCAGGCATAACAAGTGAAAGGAGCACCCACAGTAGTGCCCGTAGCAGTACAAAATAAAGCTCCGAAGCCGTAACGACTTCGGAGCCGAAAAAATGCGAAGCTAGCTTAGCGGCGCTTCTTTGCTACGGCCGTAGAAGGGTACTTAATCATCACCTTCTTCCAATACACGTAGTTGCCGGTTTTAGCTTCAATGAGGTAGGTGCCGGCAGGAATACGGCCCAGATCTACGGGCTCGCCCGTGTTATTCTGCGGGTCGAGGTTGGTCGTGTACACAGGCTGCTTTCTGTAGTTGGTCATAACCAGCGTACCAGGCTTGGTAAACTGCTGGGTAAAGCTGAGCATGATGCGCTGGCCGTCGGAAGTAGGAAATACATCAATGCCCGACAGGGTTTCGATGCGCTTGATAGGACCGTTCAGGGTTACTGGCTCTGCCTCCGATTTGGTTTTGACTTCGGTGCCGTCGCTAGTTTTAGTTTTGGTTTTAACCTTGGTCTGGGCCTGGGCGGCCGAAAACGTGAGGAACGAGGCGGCCAAGGCGAGCAGAACGGGGCGTTTCATATCTTGAAAAAAAGGAGTGTGGCGCGTAGAAAACGGTTTCGGGGAGGCAGTTTGCATACTCCGTACCAATTTTATGTGTGGCATACGGGAAAGGCCCATATTCTGCCGAAATAGAGATTTTCTCAACAAAGCATCTGGCATTAGGTGCGGCGAAAGGACAGTTTTTTTGCCAGCCCACTTATTTTTCCTGCCTACCTTCGCTCTGTATTTAGAAGGAAAAGGTGATAAGCAATGCACTTGCCTCCGCCGAACCAGGTAGGCTGGGTTGGAAGGCGCGGCGCCTTTGCTTGTCATGGCTTTTCCTCCTTTTCACTTGTTAACAGCCATGCTCCGGACTCATACTTGCGGCGAACTTCGCCCCGAACACGTTGGTCAAACCGTTACGCTCTGCGGCTGGGTACAGCGTACCCGCGATAAAGGCGGCATTTTGTGGGTAGACTTGCGCGACCGGTACGGCCTGACCCAGCTGGCTTTGGAGGAAGGCGTAGAAACGGCCGAAGTACGGGAGCAAGCCCGCCAACTGGGCCGCGAGTTTGTGCTCTGCGTAACGGGCCGCGTAGCCGAGCGCCACTCCAAAAACGATAAGATGCCCACCGGAGCCATCGAAATCCGCGTGGAGAAACTAGAGGTGCTCAACCCCGCCAAGCTGCCGCCCTTCCTCATTGAAGACGAAACTGACGGTGGCGACGACCTGCGGATGAAGTACCGCTACCTAGACCTACGTCGTAACACAGTGCGCCAAAACCTCATGCTGCGTCACCGCGTGGCTCAGGCTACCCGGCGCTACCTCGACGGACAGGAATTTATTGAAGTAGAAACTCCCGTTCTCATCAAGAGTACGCCCGAAGGTGCCCGCGACTTTGTGGTGCCCTCCCGCATGAATCCGGGCGAGTTCTACGCCCTGCCCCAGAGCCCCCAAACCTTCAAACAACTGCTGATGGTATCGGGCTTCGACCGGTACTTTCAGATTGTGAAGTGCTTCCGCGACGAGGACTTGCGCGCTGACCGCCAGCCAGAATTCACGCAAATTGACTGCGAAATGTCGTTTGTGGAGCAGGAAGACATTCTTAACACGTTCGAGGGCTTAGTGCAGTACCTGTTCCGGGAAGTGAAAAACCTGGAAATCGGTACGCTGCCCCGCATGACGTATGCCGATGCCATGCGTTACTACGGCAACGATAAGCCAGACACGCGTTTTGAAATGCGTTTCGTGGAGCTGAATGACATTGTGAAAGGCCACAACTTCCCCGTGTTCGACAATGCCGGCCTAGTAGTGGGTATTAATGCTAGCAATTCGGCCAGCTACACGCGCAAGCAACTCGACGAACTGACGGAGTTTGTGAAGCGTCCGCAACTGGGTGCTACGGGCTTGGTGTACGCCCGCGTAGAAGCGGACGGCACGGTGAAATCGTCGGTTGATAAGTTTTACTCCCAGGAAGTACTGCAGCAGTGGAAAGCAGCTTTCAATGCCCAGCCCGGCGACTTGCTGCTAGTACTGGCCGGCGAGCCAAACAAAACTCGCAAGGCCCTCTCGGAGCTACGCCTGGAAATGGGACAGCGCCTGGGCCTGCGCGACAAGGATACCTTCTCGGCACTGTGGGTTGTTGACTTTCCCTTGCTCGAATACATTGAAGAGGAAGGCCGCTACTTTGCTATGCACCACCCCTTCACCTCCCCCAAGCCCGAGGACGTGCCGCTGCTGGATAACCCTGATACCATTGGGGAAGTACGCGCCAATGCCTATGATATGGTAATCAACGGGGTGGAAGTAGGTGGGGGCTCCATCCGCATCCACGACCGCGCCGTGCAGGCCCGGATGTTTGGGCTGCTTGGCTTTAGCCCCGAGGAGGCGCAGGCTCAGTTTGGCTTCCTGCTCGACGCCTTCGAGTACGGCGCGCCACCCCACGGCGGCATTGCTTTTGGTTTCGACCGTCTCTGCAGCCTCTTCGGCGGAGCGACTCCATTCGGGACTTCATTGCCTTCCCAAAAAACAACTCCGGCCGCGACGTGATGATCGACTCACCCTCGCAGATTTCGGGTGCTCAGCTCAAAGAATTGAGCATTAAAACAGATGTGGTAGCGAAGTAAGCTAGTACTAGATTATTTCTACTATGAGTAGCGGTGCCCGAGTATTCGGACGCCGCTACTCGTTTTACGCCCATCTATCCGGGTAGGCAGCTTAGGCGCCGAAGAGTCCCGAACGACTAGTTGGGTAGTGAGGATGGTTTGGCGCGGGGCTGGGTGAGTGGCTGCTCGGGCTTGCTCCAAGAAAAGCAGGGCGGCTTCTTGGCCGATTTCTACTGTGGGGTGCATTACCGAAGTAAGGGTAGGCTCGACTACGGTAGCATGAAACTCATCGGTAAACCCAACCAGGGCTACATCCTGCGGGATACGCAGGCCTTGGCGCTTAAGCTCCTTCATGGCGGCAAAGGCCGTGGTGTCATTCACACCAAATATGGCATCGGGACGGTTGGGCAGGGCCAGGAGGCGTTGGGTGGCGGCGGTGGCACTGGCAATACTAAGGTCGCAGTGCACCAGGAGGCTTTCCTCGAAGGGCAAGCCACACGCAGCCAAGGCCTGTTGGTAGCCTTCAATACGCTCCTGGGTGATGTTGAGAGAAGCTGGCCCGGCAATGTGCGCAATGCGCCGGTAACCGCCTTCAAAAAAATGACGTGTGATGCGCCGCGCCGCTTCTTGATTGTCGACCACTACCGTGGCTACCTCCGTAGCGCGGCACACTCGGTCGAAAAATACTAGGGGCACTTCCGCGTCTAGCAACGCGTCAAAATGCGCGTACTCTTGGGTTTCTTGTGCCAGGCACATAATGATGCCATCTACCCGCAGCTTGAGCAGATCGGCCAAGCATTCCTTTTCCTTCTGGTAGCTTTCATAGCTGCTCCGAATTACAATGTGGTAGCCGTGTTCATTGGCTACGCGCTCAATACCACTGATAATGGAGGCGAAGAAGTGCGTAACCAAGTCGGGCACGATGACGCCGATAGTATAGGTTTGACTACGCAGCAACCCCATAGCTAGCGGATTGGGGCTGTACTGTAGCTCCTGGGCCAGCAGCTGCACCTTGCGGGTAAGCTCAGGGCTGATATCGGGGTGGTTGCGCAATGCCCGCGAAACCGTTGACATGGACACGCTCAGGGCTTGGGCTAGAGTTTTTAAGGAAACGGGCCGTTTGCGCATGCGCGGAGTGGAGGTAAGGTGCTACCAGAAGGCGGTAGACAAAGTGGAAATGCAAGGTCGTAACACTTCTTAACACTTCCGCACGGGTGCGGAATAGCTCGGGGGCAACAACGCAAAGCTTTGCGCAAAGCTTTGCGGAATTATATACCTGCCAAGCACTTGCGAAGCTCCGGGAAGCCCTTCATCTTGCTTGCAAGCCCACGCTGGAAACGGCCCCTATAGCCAGGCAAGCTACCCCGCACTTTCCTCCCACCCACTTTTTCTACCCATGGATTACCGACCCCTCGGCACTACTGGCCTGCACGTTTCCGCCCTAAGCTTGGGCGCTTCCTCCCTGGGTGGCGTCTTCCACAACATCGACGAGAATAAAGGTATTGATACGGTATGCACGGCCGTGGAACAGGGCATCAACTTCATTGACGTATCGCCCTACTATGGTTTTCTGAAAGCCGAACAAGTACTGGGACGAGCCCTGCGCCAAATTCCTCGGGAGCAGTATTACCTGTCTACTAAGGTGGGCCGCTACGGCCAAGACGGCGTAAAAAGCTGGGACTATAGCGGCTCCCGCGCCATCCGTAGCGTGGAAGAAAGCCTGGCCCGCCTGCACGTTGACTACATCGACCTGATTAACGTGCACGATATTGAGTTTAGTGACCTACAGCAGGTAATCAACGAAACCCTCCCGGCCCTCCATTCCTTAAAGGAGGCCGGAGTAGTAAAGCACGTGGGCATCACGGGGTTGCCACTGGCGTTATTTCAGCAGGTAATTGACCAGACGCCCGCCGGTACGGTAGAAACGGTGCTGTCTTTCTGCCACTACTGCCTTAATGATACTACCCTGGCCGACTACGTAGAGTACTTGAAGGCGCACAACGTAGGTATTATCAACGCGTCGCCCCTGGCTATGGGCATGCTTTCGGAGCGAGGAGCGCCGGAGTGGCACCCCGCATCGGTCGAACTGAAGCAGTACGCGCGGCAAGCGGCAGCTTTCTGCAAGAGCCAAGGGTACCCCATCGAGAAACTAGCTATTCAGTTTGCTGTGAGTCACCCAAGTATTGCTACCACATTGGTGAGTACAGCGCGGCCCGAGCTATTCGGCAAAATATTGCCTGGGCCACCGAACCCATAGATACCGAACTGCTGGAGCGGGTGCAACAAATTCTGCAACCTGTGATGAGCGAAACTTGGGAAAACTCCTGAGAACTGCCCCCAAGCTGTGGTGGCTTTGCAAAGAGTCCGCCAAGCTCTACGGCAAACCTGCTGATCCTTACCTACCCTAGAACAAGGCCAGTAGCCAGCTTGGTACTGTTACTACGCACTTTCCGCTCCCCCTACACCTCCCGCCCATGAGTACCCGCAAAAGCGTCTTTGCCGTTGGCCTGATTACGTCCCTGTTTTTTCTCTGGGGCTTTGCGCTCAACCTGAACCCCATTCTTATTCCTCACCTCAAGAAAGCCTGTCAGCTGACGGATGCACAGTCGGCGTTTATTGACTCGGCTTCCTACGTCGCCTATTTTCTGCTGGCTCTTCCAGCCGGGCAGTTTATGAAGCGCTACGGCTACAAGGGTGGTATTTTGGTAGGGCTACTGTTATTCGCGTTGGGAGCTTTTCTATTTTACCCCGCAGCGGCGGCCCGCTCCTACGTGTTCTTCCTGAGTGCCTATTCGTTATTGCCTGTGGCCTCACCTTCCTGGAAACGGCTGCTAATCCCTACATCACCGTGCTAGGCGACCCGAGCGGTGCCACCCAGCGCATCAACTTCGCGCAGTCTTTCAACGGGCTGGCCTCCACGCTGGCGCCGTTTCTGGGTGGGTTGTTCATCTTATCGGGCAAGACCCTGACGGCCCAGCAGGAAGCCAGCATGACGGCCCCCCAGCTGACCGCATATCTAGATGCGGAAGCCGCCGCGGTGCAGGTGCCTTACCTACTCATTGGAGGGGTAGTGTTGCTGGTAGCCGTGCTGCTCTACTTCACCCGCCTGCCCGACATCATTGAAACCGACACAGCCGGGGAGGAGGGGCGCTCTATTCTCCAGGAGAAAAACCTGCTGCTAGGGGTGTTGGCGCAGTTTTTCTACGTGGGCGCGCAAGTGTGCGTGAGTAGCTTCTTTATCCGGTTTGCGGGCCGCGTGGCCGGCATTGGGGAGAAGCAGGCCGCCTTGTATCTGGCCGGCGCGCTGCTAGGCTTCATGGTAGGGCGCTTCATTGGCACTCTGCTGATGCGCTACGTGGCCGCGTCGCGGCTGCTGGCTTTGTATAGCTTGCTCAACTTTTTTCTGGTGCTGTTGGCCGTAGTTCTGCCTGGCAAGCTGTCGGTGTATGCGCTGCTGGCGGTAGAGTTTTTCATGTCCATCATGTTTCCTACCATCTTCTCACTGAGCATACGTGGGCTGGGCGCCAAAACTAAGGAAGGCTCATCCTTGGTGATTATGGCTATTGTAGGTGGGGCAGTATTCCCCGTCATTATGGGCCGCGTGTCTGATATGACCAGCATTCAGGTGGCCTACATCGTGCCGGCCCTCTGCTTTCTGGTCGTGTTCTACTTTGCCCTTAAAAATAGCAGCGTAAAGAAAATTACGCTGGTAGCCGCGCACTAAGCCATGACCCACGAACCATCAGCACTGCTGAAAATTGATGCCCACCAGCACTTCTGGCAGTATAACCCGGTACGCGACGCTTGGATTGACGAGCCCATGGCCGCTATTCAGCGCGACTTTCTCCCGCCCGACCTAGCACCCTTGCTCCGTCAGCATGGCTTTGCCGGAAGCGTGGTGGTGCAATCCGATCAGTCGGAAGCTGAAAATGACTTTCAGCTACGCCAAGCCGATCAGTATGAATTCATTAAAGGCGTAGTAGGTTGGGTAGATTTGCAGGCCGCTGCTGTGGCGGAGCGGTTGGCCTACTACCAGCAGTTTCCAAAGCTGAAAGCTTCCGCCACGTGCTGCAAGGCGAGGCCGACCGCGCCCTTATGCTTACGCCAGCCTTTCGGCGGGGCATTGCTGCGCTGGAACGCCACGGCTACACCTACGATTTACTGGTTTTTCCCGACCAGCTCCGGTACGCAACGGAGTTGGTAGCCGCTTTCCCCCAGCAACGCTTTGTGCTCGACCACATTGCCAAACCGCCCATTAAAGCGGGGGAGGTAGGCACCTGGGCCGCTGATCTGCGGGCCTTGGCTCAACACGAGAACGTGAGCTGTAAAGTGTCAGGTATGGTGACGGAGGCCGACTGGCAGCAGTGGCAGCCCCAGGATTTTCGGCCCTACCTCGACGTCGTATTCGAAGTCTTTGGGCCTCGTCGTCTTCTGTTTGGCTCCGACTGGCCAGTGTGCCAGGTGGCAGGTGGCTACGGAGCGTGGTGGAGCTAGCGCAGCACCACCTCACTACCTTTTCTGCGGCCGAGCAGGCGCTTTTTTGGGGCGGCAACGCTGCGGCATTCTATCAGCTTTAAGAAGTCTTTTCCTATGAATACGTTGGTATGTGTTGAGCCCGGCCAGTTCCGCTACGAGCATCGCACGCCGCCCGTGCCGGCCCAAGGGCAAGCCTTATTGCGCATTCGGCGTATTGGTATCTGCGGCACCGATTTGCACGCCTACGAAGGTACCCAGCCCTTTTTTGCGTACCCGCGCGTACTTGGCCACGAGTTGGCGGGAGAGCTTGTAACGCCGGTGTCCGGCTTTCCTGTGGGGGAGGCCGTTACTTTTATTCCCTATTTCAGCTGTGGCACTTGCGTAGCTTGCCGTGCCGGCCGCCCCAACTGCTGCACCCACATCAACGTGTGTGGCGTGCACAGCGACGGCGGCATGGGCGAGTATCTGGTAGTGCCGACCAGCGCCCTGGTAGCTGGCCAAGGCCTGAGCCCCGACGAACTGGCCTTAGTAGAACCATTGGCCATTGGCGCCCACGGCGTACGCCGCGCGGGTGTGCAACCCGGTGAGTTTGTGCTGGTAGTAGGGGCTGGGCCTATTGGGCTGGGCATTATGGAGTTTGCGCGCATTGCGGGGGGGCAGGTCATTGCCCTCGATATTAACGAACAGCGCCTCGCCTTCTGCCGGGAGCATCTGCACGTGGCGCATACCGTGCAAGCCACCGCCCCCGATGTAGCCGAGCAGCTGCGGGCCATAACTGGCGGCGACATGCCTACCGTGGTTATTGATGCTACTGGCAGCTTAAAGGCCATCAACCAAGGGTTTCACTACCTGGCGCATGGTGGCCGCTACGTGCTAGTAGGTTTGCAAAAAGGCGAGTTGAATTTCTCGCATCCGGAATTTCATAAGCGCGAAGCTACACTGATGAGCAGCCGCAATGCCACGCGCGAAGATTTCGAGCACGTTATTACCTCCATGAAAGCCGGCTTGGTAAGACCCACCACATACATCACTCATCGCGTGCCGTTTGAACAGGTACAGTCGGAATTCAGCAGTTGGCTCAACCCTGCTACTGGCGTTATTAAAGCCATGATTGAGGTAAATTAAAGCCCCCGAACGTCTTGCTGAACTAAGCTGCGGCCCGCTGTCATTGGAGCGTAAGGCACTAGACACTGCCCTTGCCAAAATAGCAGTAAGGTAGGTGAAGGAGAAAATAATTCACAACGGCCTGCGTAGTTTGACTGCGCAGGCCGTTGCGCTTTTCGAGCCGCAACAACCCAAAATATATTGGAAGCTGAATGTTAACAATGGGAAAGTTATTTAGATATTTGTCTAAATAACTAATCAGTCTTGAACGCTCTATTTAAGGCACTAAATGACCCCACGCGCCGGGCTATTCTAGAATTGCTGCGGGAACAGCCACGCACTGCCGGGGAAATAGCCGACTACTTCCAGTTTTCTAGGCCTACAATCAGCCACCACCTCGACCTGCTCCGGCAAGCTGAGTTGGTGACCAGCGACAAGCAGGGACAATTTGTAACCTATACACTGAATATGACGGTGGTGGACGAGCTACTAAGCTGGTTACTACAGTTTAAACCCACTAATGAATCCAAGCCATGAAACCGAAACTCACTATCTGGAATGTACTCACTTTGCTGGCCGTAGTACTACCAACTGTGTATTTAGCGTGTACGTGGTCGGCGTTGCCCGCTCAGATTCCTACTCATTTCGGCATCGATGGGGAGGCTGATGGTTTCACGGCAAAGAAGAACATGTGGGTGCTCTGCCTTGCATTACCGCTAGGTACCTACTTGCTGATGCGCTTCTTACCCCAACTGGACCCCAAGCAGCAACTGAATGATGGCACCGTCAACTACCAGAAGTTACAGCTGGCATTGGTTGCGCTAATGAGTTGCATAAGCCTATTTAGCCTATATACGGCTTTGCACCCCGGTGTGCAGTTTAGCCGGGCCTTGCTGGTGCTGGTGGGCCTGTTCATTGCCGCCCTGGGCAACTACCTGACCACTGTGCAACCTAACTACTTTGTGGGCTTCAAGACGCCGTGGGCACTGGAGTTTCCGCGTATCTGGGCCCGTACGCACCGGCTAGGTGGGTGGCTATTTTTTACTATCGGCATGCTGAGCGCCTTGTTAGCACTGGTATGGTCTGCGCCTGTAGCTACAACTGTGCTGACTGTGGGTTTACTGGGTGCTTATATATGGGTATTCATACCGATTGTATCGGCGGGAAGTGAAAGCCGCCGCGGCCGGGCACTAGGAGAGTACGAGTACAGTCAAATGCCAAAACAAACAGCGCGGCCTTTTAGGGGCCGCGCTGTTTGTTTTGGCGCTGATATATGGTGCGGGCTATAGAATACCGCTTACCAAGCCGGGTAGTACACCTAGCACTACCGTTAGCAGAGCCAACAGTAGAAGTGCGGCCGACTGGAAGCTTGATACAGGCACTAAGGCCGCAGTGGTTTCATCCGTGTCGTGCATATACATAGCAATGATGGGGCGGAGGTAGTAGTAGATGCTTACCATTGACATGACTACTGCAAACACTACCAAGCCAATGTATCCATTCTCTACTGCTGCTGAGAACACAAAGAACTTACCAAAGAACCCACCCGTGAGGGGAATGCCGGCCAACGAGAGCATGGCTATCGTCAGCACAAAAGCCAGCAAGGGATTTGTTTTCGCTAAGCCATTCAGCCCATTGTAGTCTTCGCGCATGCGGGCGTTGGCTACCAACTGCAGCACCCCAAATGCGGCCACAGTAGCAATTGAATAAGCTAAGGAGTAGAAGAAAATGCCGTTAGCTGACGCGCCCTCCAACTGCCCATTGAACGCCACTAGGCCAATTAGCAAATAGCCCGCGTGCGATACGCTAGAGTATGCCAGCATCCGCTTGAGGCTGGTTTGGGCTACTGCTCCCACGTTGCCAATAAGTAAGGTAAGCACGCACATGGCCGTAAGTGTAGGTAGCCACAATCCCTGAGCCGAAGCCGCAGGAAATGCTTGCACCAACAGCTTGAGAAAGGCCGCAAAACCGGCGGTTTTTACCACCGTGCTCATAAACGCAGTAAAGAAGGTAGGGGTACCCTCGTACACGTCAGGAGTCCAGAAATGGAAAGGAGCAGCCGATACTTTAAACCCAATGCCAATCAGCATCATCAGCATGCCGATGTAGAGCATGGGCCTCAGAGAGTCGTTCACAGGATTCTGCACGGCAAAGCTGATGTCGCGCAGTACGAAGGTGCCGGTAGCACCGTACACTAGGGCCATGCCAAAGAGTAGGATGCCAGTGGCAAATGCGCCCATTAGGAAGTATTTGAGGGCCGCCTCGTTGGAGCGCAAGTTGCGCTTATCGGACCCCGCCAGCACATACATGGCAATGCTCAGCGTCTCGATACCCAAGAACAGCATCAGCAGGTGGTTATAGCTCACCAGCATAATGGCTCCAACCAAGGAAAACAGCAGCAGCGAATAGTATTCGGCTAGGCTTGCTTCGCCGTCGAGGACGTATTTTTCTGAGAAGGGAATGAGTAGCAAGGCCGTCAGTAGCACAATGCCAGTGAAGGCAATGGAGAAGTTATCGACGACCAGCATATCGTTGAAAAACGACTGTGGGCCCTGGTTCCAGTCAATGAAATTCACCGTGAGCACTAGGCCGAGGATGAGCATGGCCGCGGGCAGCAGGAGCCGGTTGGAGCGGCGGAATCCTAGAAATAGATTGCCGAGGCCCAGAACGGAAAGTAGAATGATTGAATTCATTAGCGTAGGATGTAGCCGCCGCGGCTCAAGGCCATGGACTACTATCAGTTTAGCGGATTACTACTTCGTTCAGAATGTTCAACACGCTGTCTTTCGACAAGTGCAAGAAGGTATTCGGAAACAGCCCAATCCAGAACACCAGCACAATAAGCGGTACCAGCAAGGCTAGTTCACTTCCCGTCAGGTCGGTGAAGGTAGCGGTGAATGACGAGTCGGGGCCCAGCATCACGCGCTGGAACATGCGCAATAAGTACACGGCGCTCAGAATGATGGTGATGCCAGCTACGGCACCCATCCAAGCATTGTACTTATACACACCGGCGAGCAAGAGGAACTCGCCCACGAAACCATTGGTAAGGGGCAGCGCAACAGTGCCCAGTAGCAGTACTAGAAAGCACACCGTCAGCACAGGGGCCTGGCGGGTAAGGCCTCCTAAGTCGTCAATCTGGCGGGTGCCCGTCCGGCGCTCAATGGCATCGGCAATGAAGAACATGCTACTACGTTTACGCCGTGGGCCAACATCTGAATGCTAGCGCCCTGCATCCCCATCTCCGTGAAGGAAAAAATGCCGGCTATCATCAGTCCCACGTGAGACAAGGAGGAGTAGGCAATAAGCCGCTTCACGTCCTGCTGGCGAATGGCGATGATGGCACCATAGATAATCCCAATGATGGCCAGAATCAGCACTAGGTTTTGCCAGTATGCCGTGCCTTGGGGCACTACCGGCAGCAGCCAACGCAAGCAGCCGTAAATGCCCATTTTCAGCATGATGCCCGAGAGAAGCATAGTAGCCGGGGCCGGTGCTTCGGTGTAGGTATCCGGCTGCCAGGTATGGAAGGGGAAGATGGGCATCTTCACGGCAAAGGCTGCAAAAATCAGCCAAAACAGCCACACTTGCGTCGCAACCGGCAGATTTAGATTATAGAAGGAAAGCAGTTCGGAATTGTGTGCCGAAAGGCCATTCGCCGTGGGACCAGTTTGGAAGTAGAGGTACACAAAGCCGGCCAGCATAAATAGCGAACCAACGATAGTGTAGAGGAAGAATTTAAATGTGACTTTGGCGCGGTTGGCACCGCCCCATACGCCGGCCAGAAAGTAAATTGGAATCAGTGCTACCTCCCAGAAGAAGTAAAAGAGAAAAGCATCCTGAGCCGTGAATACGCCTACCAGTCCGGTCTCCATAAACAACACCAGTGCATAAAACACCGACTCGTTTTCGAAGTTGCGGCGAAAGGCGCTCAGCAAGATAACGGGCACCAGAAAAACCGTCAACAACACCAGCGACAAACTCAGCCCGTCCATTCCCACGTGGAAGTTGATACCAGCAGAGCTAATCCACGGTAGGTTTAGCGAGAATTGCCCGGTAGCGTCAGCGCTGAATGAAATAGCCGCGTAGGCTGCTAGCGCAAATTCAACTAAAGCCGCGCCCAGCGCTGGAATCCGGGCCGCACGGCCTTTGAAGAAGTGCAGCAGCAGGGCGGCCGCCACGGGCCAGAGTAGGAGAAGGACAGTCAGCATTAGCTAATCAGGTTATTCCGATGACGCCGTAATTGATGCGAGGCAATAGCTTCTTTATCAGTAGGCGACAATTTGAGCGCAAAATGAAGGGCAATAAGCCATCCAATGATAGTCCAGCCCAAAAGCAGGTTTATGAAAAATATAGCCCGGGCATTTTGTTGGTCGCGGCCGAAGATAGCAGGCATCAGATAGCCAGTGAGGATAACCAAGACCCCAAAAAGGGAGAAACTTGTTTCAACATCGGCTAAAAATAAGACGCCAAGCATATGCTAAAACTTCACAAAGTTCAGGGCCATCACCAACACGATGCCCACTACCATTAAGATGAGGTAGGTTTCCACGGAACCAGTCTGTACATAGCGCAGGAGTTGGCCGCCACCCATGGTCAGGCGACCAAAGCCGTTCACAATGGGGTCAATGATGCCGTTCTCCACGAAGCGGTACAGTCCTTTCGAGAGGCCCATAATGGGCCGCACAAATAAGGTGTTGTACAGCTCATCAATGTAGTACTTGTGGTAAAGCAGGTTTTCCAGGAAGCCGCGCGACTCACCGTCTTCTGCTGGACGTACGCCGCGGCTTACATACTGCACGTAAGCTAGGATAATGCCTAGCACGCCAGCTCCTACCGAAAGACCAATGAGCATAAACTCGGTGGCGTGGTCAACCTCAGCCCCGAAAGCAGCCGGGTTAATCTTCTGGGAGTAAGTGAATAAAGGGGCGAGAAAGTCAGCGAGGTAGCCGCGCCCCAACACTAGCGGAGCATTTAGGAAGCCTCCTACAGCAGCCAGAATAGCCAGCACAATAAGTGGCAGTGTCATGGAAGCCGGCGACTCGTGCAGATGGTGTTTCTGCTCCTCCGTACCCCGGAACTCGCCGAAGAACGTCAGGAACAGCAGGCGGAACATGTAAAATGCCGTCAGGAAAGCCGTGAATAAGCCTACTGCATACAGCACTTTGCTATGCTCATGGGCATGCAGCAGAATTTCGTCTTTAGAGAAGAAGCCTGAGAAGGGCGGAATACCCGCAATGGCCAAGCAGCCAATCAAGAAGGTGATAAAGGTGATGGGCAGTGCCTTGCGCAGGCCGCCCATGCGGCGCATATCCTGCTCGTTGCTCATGGCGTGAATCACGGAGCCTGCACCCAGGAACATCAGCGCCTTGAAGAAGGCGTGAGTCAACACATGGAACAAGCTGGTGCTGTAGCCCATCACGCCCAAGGCCAGGAACATGTAGCCCAACTGCGAAACGGTAGAGTAAGCCAGAACCTTCTTGATATCATTTTGGGCCAAACCAATGGTAGCAGCAAACAGGGCCGTAGCTGCGCCGATGATGGCAATAACTTCGAGCGTTTCAGGGGCTAAGGTAAACAGCACATTGGCCCGCAGAATCATGTAGATGCCTGCCGTAACCATGGTAGCAGCGTGAATCAGAGCTGAAACCGGAGTAGGACCGGCCATGGCGTCGGGCAGCCAGGTGTAGAGTGGCAACTGAGCCGATTTACCGGTAGCACCCACAAACAGCAGCAACGTAATGACCGTGACTACGCTCACAGAATACGGCCCGAATTGGCCTAGTGCCGCCTTTTGAAATACCTCGCCAAACTGCACCGAGTTGAAGGTGAGGTAGATCAGGAAAATGCCGAGCAGGAAGCCTAAGTCCCCAACGCGGTTGATGATGAATGCTTTCTTAGCAGCGTTGTTATAGTTAGTGTTCTTGTTCCAGAAGCCGATAAGCAGGTACGAACAGAGCCCCACGCCTTCCCAGCCAATAAACAGAATAACGAAGTTGGCACCCAGTACCAGTACCAGCATGCTGAACACAAACAGGTTCAAGAAGCTGAAAAACTTGCCCACATTCTCGTCGTGGTGCATGTAGCCGATACTGTACACGTGAATCAGGAAACCCACGCCCGTCACCAGCAGCAGCATAATCAGGCTCAGCTGATCAATCTGGTAGGAGAAGGGGATTTGCATGGAGTCCACCGAAATCCAGTCGAACAGCGTAACCACGTAGGGCGCCTGGAAGTTGGCAAACAGCATAACCGAAATCAGGAAGGAGCCTAGCACCGCCGCACTCCCAATCAGACCGGCTACCGTGCCCGACAAGCGTCGGTTCAGCAACCCATTAATAAGAAAGCCCAAAAACGGCAGCAGCGGAATAAGCACGTACAAAAAGGTGGAGTACGGGGCGCCGGCAGCGGGAATTACTTGCGTTACTTGTTCTTGCATATGATGGGGCCTAGGGAGCTTAGGGCCAAGGGCAACTGTCGGGTTCTGTACTAGTGATACGCACCAATACAACTCTTCTGCGCCCGAGGCCTTCCAAACCTAACTCAGAACTTCAGTCGATTTAGCAGGTTGACATCGGTATTCTGAAGGTTGCGGTATATCATCACGATAATAGCTAGGCCTACTGCTACTTCGGCGGCAGCCACAGCCATGATGAAAAACACAAATATTTGTCCGTTGGCATCAGCGCGATACGCCGAAAAAGCCGTCAGCAGCACGTTCACAGCGTTAAGCATTAGCTCTACGCACATAAAGATGATAATTGCATTACGTCGGGTGAGCACGCCTAGCACACCAATGGAGAACAATGCGGTGGCGAAAAAAACGTAATACTGAAGAGGAACCGTTTGGATGACCTGCGGTATGTTCTGGTCCATGCGGGAAGGCTGACGGCGAAAGGACGTCCTCACTCACGGGGGAGTGAGGAACTACTAGCTGGCAAAGCTAGCTGAAATTCGGAAACACCGGCCCTAATTCTACCCCCTTTCTGGGCGAAATCGAGATGGGGCTTTTTTCGCAGTAGTAAGCTCGGCTAAATGATTCTTATCTGATTAAAAATCACCGCCTATCTAGAGCATTCAAAGCTCGGCTACTAATCCGCAAAAAAGCCCTGATTTGCGTCCCAAACGGGTATCTGCCGTACATTCGTCCCCTCACACGCAACCCACTCTCGAATGAGCCTTACCATTAGCAGCTTAGCTGAACTACAACAGTACGAAGAACAGGAGCTCGGCGTATCGCCCTATCATACCATTACTCAGGAGCAAATCAACCAGTTTGCAGCGGCTACGCTCGACTTCCAATGGATTCACCTGGATGCAGAACGTGCCCGGACGGAGTCGCCTTTTGGAGCTACTATTGCGCACGGCTACCTCACAGTAGCACTGCTGCCCTACCTCTGGAATCAGATTGTTACGATTGAGAATCTGAAGATGCAGGTGAACTACGAAATAGAGAGCCTGCGCTTCAACCAAGCCGTCGTAGTAGGTAGCCAAGTTCGCCTGCGAGCTAAGTTGGTGTCGGTAAAAGATCTGCGGGGTATTGCCAAAGCGCGCATTGAAGTAACCCTGGAGGTGGAAGGTAGCCGCAAACCAGCTTACGCTGGTATCATCACCTTCCTCTACCACTTCAGCTAAAACGCAGAAGATAGTTTGCTGTTATTTGTTAGTTGAAGTACGTAGCCTTGGTAGGCTGCTTATGAACTAGTGCCCCGTTCCGCGCTATATAGCCTGGTTAGCAGCTACTAACCGAGGCTCTGCACTTGCCTTTGGTAAGAATTTGTGAAGCGCGTAAAGTATTTCTTACGCTTTACCGTCTGCCTATGCAGAATGGAAACGCTACCCCTCACGCTTCACGCCCCGCACCCCATGACGGCTGGCTATCAGGATCAGCAGATACAAGAGGCTGTACGTGCGCAGCGCGGCCGCTTGCTGCAATTTATCCGTCGCCGCATCCCCGATCCGGCAGAAGCGGAAGATGTGCTGCAGGATGTATTTGCCGAGTTAGTGGAAAGCTACCGGGTGTTGAAGCCCGTGGAACAGGCTGCGGCCTGGCTGTTCCGCGTGGCTCGCAATAAAATCACGGACCTGTATCGCCGTAAAAAAACGGTGTCTTTGGAAAATGAAATGGCTGCCTATGCGGCTGACGGGGACGAAAACGCCTTATTGCTAGCCGACATTTTGCCCGCCCCAGATGATGCTCCTGAGAATCGCCTGCTGCGCGAAACCCTGATGGAAGCGCTAGCCGATGCCTTAGCTGAGTTGCCCGCCGCCCAGCGCGAAGTGTTTATCTGGCACGAGTTGGAAGAAAAAACCTTCCGCGAAATGGAGGAAGAAACGGGTGTTCCGCTTAAGACTCTGATTTCGCGCAAACACTACGCTGTGCAGCATCTACGCAAGCGCTTGCAGATTCTGTACAACGAGCTGTTCACGGATTAGGCGCGGCTGTGCTACCCAGCCCCCTCGCGCGCATCCGGTTTACCACCTTCAGCAATTCAACAGCATGAAATCTTCCTTTTGGCTGCTACGCGGCCTGAAATTTATACTCTTTGCCGTCCTATTCGTGGTGGCCATCGGCTACCTTACCATGAACCTGTGGAATTGGCTTGTACCCGCCTTATTTCAAGGGCCGCAGATCACTTTCTGGCAGACTATAGGCTTGCTCGTACTGTCCCGTATTCTATTTGGAGGGTGGGGGCGCGGGGGGCGCAGCAGCGCTTGGGCTCGGCACCGCCGTCAGTGGAAGCAAAAAATGGAATCTCGAATGGCTTCTCTTACCCCAGAAGAGCAAGAGAAGTTTCGCCAGAAAATGGCGGGTGCCTGCAGCCCTTCGTGGATGCGACGCAAGGCTCCGGAAGAATCTTCTAATGCCTCGTTCTAACTGATGTAACTGAAAAAAGCCTTGGTTCTATCAAGGCTTTTTATTTTCCACTGAGCTTACTGTTTTGGCCAGGCTAATAGGGCTCGAATGCGGCCTAAGTAGGATGCTTGGGAACCTGCGGCTGGTGTTGAGGTAGGGGAGACTTTAGGTAACCCTGCGGGTTTCTTGGTTCGAATTTTACCAGCTGTAATTTTATTACGGGTACCCAAACGGGGCTTACTCCGCGCAAGTGGTGCCGCGGCGGGCAACTGGAAGCGCAAAACGGGGTTCCCATCAAATGTGTAAACCGGAGCCATTCCTACCTGTTCATCAAATCGATATTCCATCACTCGGGCATAGTACGTATGGCCAGCTTGCAATCCAGTTACTTGCACTACGCTATCAGGGCCGGCGGCTACTACGTATGTGCCTTCTCCCAGAGAAGCCCCGTGGCCAAAAGTGCGGCCGCCAGCGTAAGCACGCCCTTCAATGGGAAAACGAGTTACTGGTGCTCCCTCGCTTACTACTACCAAGCGGTGGGTGCCATTTCCGTTTTTCCATGTGAGCGTAGCTGATCTTGGAGTGTCGTGCGTGAGCCGCAAGAGAGAAGCATTTTGCTCCGGCGGCAGTAGGTTGTAGGTGGGCCATGTGGCCGTGCTATTAAGACAATCCCATCCTAAGCCCTCCACGTCGTTCCAGAAACGGTTTGTGTTAGGGCAGGAGTTGAGCAAAATAGCCCACGTATACCCATCGGCAGTGCGCGCCACAATGCTAGTAGAGCCGTTGAGGCACCCCGTATGCCACCACACACCGCGTTTATTGACCATCCATCCCTTAGCATAGCGCTTTGTTGCCTCCGAGGGAGTTGTCATGGTGTCAAGGGTAGCAGGTAGCAGCAGGTCGGGGGTAGTAGCAAGTCCATCGACAGCTAGTAAAAAGCGCACCAAATCGCGGGCGGTAAATAGCCAGCCACCATGGGCATTCATTGCCTCTAAGTTGGCTCCGCCATAGGCATATGGTACCCGTTTACCCGTACCGTAGCACGATTCCCCCGTGAGCGGGCACGAATATTCCGATTCGTTCTCCCGTTTGTCGGCTAGCAAATTGCGGCCTAAGTGTGCTTCCAGAATACCGACTGGCTCTAAGATGTGGCTGCGCACCCACGTTTCATAGCGCTGACCAGTTACTTTCTCGATAACCTTCCCTAGGATCAAATAGCCAATGTTGGAATAAGCGAAACGGCTACCAGGCGCAAAGTTCAACTCCTTACTTAGTAAATAACGAATTAAGGTAGAGTCGCCCACGGGGTTTGGGGCCTGCATTACCTGGGCTACGTGCAGCGGAAAGTCAATGGGGTCAGAGTTAGAGAAACCATCCACGCCAGCATCCCGATTCCACCCTGCGGTGTGTTCTAGCAATTGGCGCACCGTGATGGTGTAGATGCGCTGATCAGTAATAAGATCTGTGTAGTACGGTTCCTGCAGATAGCCTGTTGGCCCAAATACGTTATGTTGTAAAGTAAGCTGCCCATCTTCCACTAGCTTCATAATAGCCACGGAGGTCACCGGTTTTGAAACGCTAGCGACCCGCATCAGGGTAGCTGGCGTCATGGCTTGGCTTCGGGCTAGGTCGGAGTAGCCGAAGCCCCGGGCATATACTAGCTTTCCTTGCTTGCTAATAGCCACCGAAGCGCCAGGTATTTTCCAGCGCTTCATTAATTTTTGGACTGCAGCATCATATGATGCAGTTTTTGATGACCAAACTCCCGTTTGGGCCCATGCTGGGAAGGTGAGCAAGCTCAATAGCAGAGCAAGCAGAATTTTCACAAAAATATACGATATATGAGCTGTTCTTCATAGTTAAATGCAACTATGATTGTCTAATAGCAGACCTGCAATTTTACCGGATATTGCTGATAAACTGGTGATTACAATTATAGATAATTTTGTATTATTCAAATAAAATAAAAATAAGCAATAGTACAGATAACTAGCCGAGGGCAAATAAGCGCTCAGGTAGTCTAGCTGCCAGAGAATGTGATACATAAAAACAAGAGCGGCAACTGATAGCTCAGTTGCCGCTCCGTGCGTTGGTAGTAAGGGTATTCTTTAGAAGTTCCGCTCTCCTGCTTCGCGCTTGCCCAACATTACCGCACCAACCATGGCCACGAGGAACAGTACGGAAGCCAACTCGAAAGGCAGTAGGTAGTCCTGATAAAGCACTAGGCCCAAGCGGTCCACCATACCAATCTGAGAATCGAAAGTGGCATCTTGAGGAGCACCCGTGGGTGCAATATCTTTGAGTGCGGCTACCAGAATGAGTAGTAGCGATCCGCCAGCTACGGCCGCCGCAATCTTGGCGAGGGCTGGTTTATGTGGCTCCGTATCCACGTTCAGGTTCAGGAACATAATCACGAACAGGAACAACACCATAATGGCCCCGGCATACACGATAATGTTCACGGCCGCCAAGAACTGCGCATTGAGCAGCAGGTAGTGTCCTGATAAGGCAAAGAATGTCAGAATCAAAAACAGTACGCTGTGCACTGGATTCTTAGCGAAGACAACACCTAGCGCACTTAGCAGCGCTACAAAAGCCAAAAAGAGAAAGATAGGAGACATACGGAATGGTTTTGTCGTGCTAAGTGAAGCACTCAAGACGGCAGATGCTGTGGCTATACAGGTTGCTGCGCTAAGTTGCTGCGTAAAGAGTCGGCCTGTTCAGGTGTCAGTTGGATACCACGAATGGAGCGGGCATCGGGCGATACGGGCTCAACTAGGCGGTCTTTGCCGTAAATGAACTCATCTCGCTCGTAGCGTGGTGGCGCAATCTTGTCGGCTTGCAGGTACACCGCAGCTTTGGGGCAAGCTTCTTCGCAAAGCCCACAGAAGATGCAGCGCAGCATGTTGATCTCGTAGCTGATAGCGTACTTCTCCTCCCGGTATAAGCTTTCTTCACCTTTCTTCCGTTCGCCAGCAACCATGGTAATGGCTTCGGCTGGGCAGGCAACAGCGCATAGACCGCAAGCCGTGCACCGCTCCCGGCCTTGCTCGTCGCGCTTCAGGACGTGTAGTCCACGGAAAATGGGGGAGAATGGACGTACTTCCTCGGGGTATCGCACGGTAGCCTTCTTCATGAAGAAGTGGCGCATCGTGATGCTCAGGCCCTGGAAAATTGCCGGCAGGTAGGCCCGCTCGGCCAAGGTCATCGGCTTCTTTTCTAGTTTCTTAGCTCTATTTGTGAGTTGCATATCGTCAGACCAGGTGCCTTTGCGCTCTATGGCCGGAAAGGCGAGGTAGGAGGGATGGTTACTTGATTACCCCAAGTAGGATGAGGCCGCCGGTGATTAGGATATTCACAACCGCAAGAGGAATGAGAATAGTCCAGCCCAGACGCATGAGTTGATCGTAGCGGAAACGTGGCAAGGTCCAGCGCACCCACATGAAGAAGAAAATGAAGGCAAAAATCTTCAGAAACAGGCCTACCGTGCCCAGCACTGTAATCAGGTTCTGGGCGGCTGCTAAGGTCCAGTCGTGGTTTTCTACCAACCAGCTTCGCAGCTCGTACTGGAAAGGAAAGTTAAAGCCACCGAAGTACAGCACGCTCATCACGGCCGAAGCCACGAAAATATTGATGTACTCCGCGAATAGGTACAGCCCCAGCTTCATGGATGAGTACTCGGTGTGGTAGCCGCCCACTAGTTCGGTTTCGCACTCTGGCAAGTCGAAGGGCGTGCGGTTGGTTTCAGCAAAGGCGCACACGCAGAAGATTATAAAGCCAAGAGGCTGCTTTACAATATTCCAGAAATGCCACTCGCCAGCTACAGACTGCTGTAGGGTGATAGTGCGTAAGCTCAGGGTTTCCGATATCATCAGCACGGCAATCAGGGACATGCCCATGGCTAGTTCGTAGCTGATGTTTTGGGAGGCAGCTCGGATAGCGCCCAGCAAGGAGAACTTATTGTTTGACGCCCAGCCCCCGATCATTACGCCGTATACGCCCAATGACACTACGCCGAATACCCACAGCATCCCAACGTTCACCTCAATTCCTTGCAGGAAGAAGGCATTATTGCCAAAGCTCAGGTTATTACCAAATGGAATTACGGCCGACGACATAAGGGCCGTAATCATAGCTAAGCAAGGCCCAAAGATGAACAAGGCCTTGTTGGCGCCACCGGGAAAGAACTCTTCCTTGGTGAACATCTTAACAGCATCGGCCAGAGGCTGTAATAAACCGAAAGGTCCGGCCCGGTCGGGGCCTACACGGTCTTGCAGGAAGGCAGCAATTACACGTTCAGCGTACGTGCAGTATGTCGCAATTAGCAACGACAGTGCGAAGACAACGAAGATGACGATGGATTGCCAGCCTAGTGCGGGTAGTTCAATCATTGGGTGGTTGATAGCTAGGGTACGTCTGTTGGGTAGAACTACTCAAAGCAGCGTACTTACTGACGATGAATGACTGTTGCGTATGACGCTAGGCTAGATAGCAAGCTCCGCCTAGCACTAAGGATTAGCTACCGAGTTTCAAGGGAGGGTTCTGGGCCAACTCACGCTGGGTGCTTTCTGGCAAATCTGCCACAACCGACTGGTTTAGCACTGGTAGCTCGTAGTGGTTGGCCGAGATAACCGAAGAACGCTCAATATGCGCTGGCCCCTCAATGGTCCAGTCTGAGGTATCCTTCTTCTCAAAGCGGCACTCGTTGCAAATCCACTCTTTCACCTCGCCGTATTGGTCTTTACGAGCTGTAGTGCGTAGAACTTCCTTGCCTTTATACCACAGCACAACGTTGCCAGAGCACTTAGGACAGTCGCGGTGGGCATTTACCGGCTTGGTAAACCACACCCGCGACTTGAACCGGAACGTTTTATCGGTAAGAGCACCCACGGGGCACACGTCAATGACATTACCAGAGAAGTCATTATCAATAATGTTCTCGATGTACGTGCCAATTTCGGCTGCGTCGCCGCGGCCCAGCACGCCATGCACGCGGTTATCCGTAATCTGGTTGGCCGTATATACGCAACGGTAGCATAAGATACAGCGCGTCATATGCAGCTGAATCAGGGGGCCAATGTCGATTTTCTCGAAGGTACGCCGCTCCTCCTGATAGCGTGTGGTGCTTACTCCATGCTCGAACGCAAAGTTCTGAAGGTCACACTCGCCTGCCTGGTCGCACACTGGGCAGTCTAGGGGGTGGTTGATGAGTAGCATCTCCACGATGCCCTTGCGCACGTTTAGTACCTGCTCAGACGTAGTATTTTCTACTATCATTCCGTCTTGCACCGGGGTTACGCACGAGGCTACCAGCTTTGGCATGGGGCGCGGGTCCTTGGCCGAGCCAGCGGCTACGCGCACCAAGCAGGCCCGGCACTTGCCACCTGAGCCCTTCAGCGGGGTGTAATAGCACATGGCTGGGGGCACAATGCTGCCACCGATTTGGCGGGCTGCATTGAGGATGGTAGTTCCGTCCGGAACTTCTACCTCGATGCCATCAAAAGTTATTTTAGCCATTATTCAAAGCTTCCGGGAAGGAAGAAGAAAGTCAAGTGTCAGATGATTAAACCAGTACCCCATTGGCCCGGTACACCGCACCGGGTTGCGCGGCTTCCTTGGCGTTGGTCACGTGCCACTCAAACTCGTGGCGGAAGTGGCGCACGGCCGCCGCAACGGGCCACGCAGCTGCTTCTCCAAGTGGGCAGATGGTATTTCCCTCTATTTGTTTGGCTACACTCACGAGTAAGTCAATGTCTTCCATATGACCGTGACCATGCTCCAAACGGTGCAGCACCTTTTCAAGCCAGCCGGTGCCTTCACGGCAGGGCGAACATTGGCCGCAAGACTCGTGGTGGTAGAAGCGGCTGAAATTCCATGTGTTGCGCACAATGCAAGTGGTTTCGTCCATAGCAATGAAGCCACCTGAACCCAGCATAGTACCCGTTACGAAACCTCCATCAGAAAGCGACTCATACGTCATGAGACGGTTTTCACCGGCTGCCGTTTTCAGAATCAGTTCTTTCGGCAGTATGGGTACTGACGACCCCCCGGCTACTACCGCTTTCAGTTCCCGGCCCTTCCAGATGCCGCCGCAGTATTCATCAGAATAGATGAATTCTTCTACGGGCACCCCTAGCTCAATTTCGTAGATGCCAGGCTTGTTGAGGTGGCCGCAAGCAGAAATAAGCTTGGTACCTGTGCTCTTGCCCACTCCAAGCTTAGCGTATTCGTCGCCGCCCTCGTTGATAATGGGCACAACAGCCGCAATAGACTCAACATTGTTTACTACTGTAGGACGGGCGTATAGCCCTTGCACCGCCGGAAATGGAGGCTTGTTGCGCGGGTTTCCTCGCTTGCCTTCTAACGATTCCAGCAGGGCTGTTTCTTCGCCACAGATATAGGCACCACCACCAGGATGCACATGCAAATCGAGGTCGTAGCCAGAGCCTAGGATGTTTTTACCCAGGAAGCCGTTTGCATAAGCTTCTGCAATGGCCTTCTCCAAGATACGCAGCACATACAAAAGCTCGCCTCGAATGTAGATGTACGAGGTGTTAGCACCCAAAGCATACGAACTCGTAATCATACCTTCTACGAGTAAGTGCGGGAGCTTTGACATCAACTGTCGGTCCTTGAAGGTGCCTGGCTCTGACTCATCTGCATTGCAGACGAGGTAGCGTGGTACTCCTTCGGGCTTAGCCAAGAAGCTCCACTTCATGCCAGTAGGGAAGCCAGCACCCCCTCGGCCCCGCAGGCCCGATTTCTTTACTTCCTCCACCACCTCATCGGGGGTCATTGTTTTCAGCGCTTTCTCTACCGAGCGGTAACCACCATGTTTGCGGTACACCTCAAAGGTATTAATGCCTTCAACGTTAATATGTTCGGTCAGCAGTTTGCGTCCCATAGGTTCAGAGCGGTAAGCTGAAAGACGTTAGTTGTTGGCCAGTGCGTTTGGGAGGCCAGTTTCTTCCCATGGTAAAGCTGGGCGGTGCACTTGGTTGCGTAGCTCCGTGAGCATTGCATCTACTGCCTCAGGCGTATCAAGCCGCTCGTAATACTTCTCGCGCACCTGCACGATGGGAGCAAAACCACAGGCCGCTAGGCACTCTACCTCTTTTAGGGTAAATAACCCATCGGCAGAAGCAGGGCCACCTACTTTAGCGCCCGTAATGCGCTCCAGATGCGCTGTCAATTCGTCGGAGCCACGCAGCATGCATGGGCCAGTACGACAAATTTCCAGTACGTGCTTGCCCACCGGCTTCAGGTTGAACATGGTGTAGAAGGAAGAAACCTCGTACACTTCAATGGGCTTCAATCCGAGCGTTTCCGCTACTAAATCTTGCACCTCGGGACTTACCCAGCCACCAAACTCAGCTTGAGCAATGTGTAGCACGGGCAACAGCGCAGACTTGCGACGGTCATCGGGGTAGTGAGTGAGCAGACGTTTGATTTCAGCTTGGGCAGCTTCGGAAAATTGCGGCTTGACGGTAATCGTCTCCATATCGGTCAAATTCAGCAAAAAACTACGCGTCTAGCTCACCGGCAATTACGTTCATTGACGACAGCGTCACAATGGCGTCGGAGAGCGTTTGGCCGGTTACCATTTCGGTGTAGGCCTGGTAGTAGATAAAGCAGGGGCGACGGAAGTGCAGGCGGTACGGGGTGCGTCCGCCGTCCGACACTAAGTAAAACCCTAGCTCACCGTTACCACCTTCCACGGAGTGGTATACTTCGCCCACAGGAGCCTCTATTTCTCCCATCACTATCTTGAAGTGATAGATAAGAGCTTCCATGTTTTTGTACACGGCTTGCTTGGGCGGCAAGTAGTAGTGGGGGGCATCGGCGTGGTAGGGGCCCTGCGGTAGGTTTTCGAGTGCTTGGTTGATAATGCGCAAGCTCTGCCAGATTTCCTCATTCCGCACCATGAACCGGTCGTACGTGTCGCCCTTAGTGCCAATAGGAATTTCAAACTCGAAGTCCTGGTAGCTAGAATACGGATTCATTACTCGCACGTCGTAATCGACGCCCGCGGCCCGCAGGTTGGGGCCCGTGAAGCCGTAGTTCAACGCCCGCTCTGCCGAAATGCCTCCTACGTCAACCACCCGGTCCATAAAGATGCGGTTGCGGTTGAACATCTTCTCGAACTCGGTCATAACCGCCGGAAACTCCTTTAGCCACTTGCGCAGCTTCTGAATAGCTACGTCGGTAAAGTCGCGCTCCATACCACCCACGCGGCCCATATTGGTGGTGAGGCGGGCACCGCTTACTTCCTCGTAGATTTCATAGATCTTTTCCCGCTCATCCATCAGGTAGAGGAAGCCAGTGAAGGCTCCCGTGTCTACCCCCAAGATACCGTTGCAAATCAGGTGGTCCGAAATGCGAGCTAGCTCCATCAGAATCACGCGCATATACTGAGCGCGTTTGGGTACTTCTACCCCGAGCAGTTTCTCCACCGTCATGTGCCAGCCCATGTTGTTGATGGGCGACGAACAATAGTTCATCCGGTCAGTGAGAGGCGTAATCTGATAGAAGGGGCGCCGCTCCGCAATCTTCTCGAAGGCGCGGTGGATATAACCGATAGTAGGCACCCCCGAGATAATCCGCTCCCCGTCCATCTGCAGAATGTTCTGGAAGATGCCGTGAGTAGCGGGGTGGGTAGGACCCAGGTTAAGAGTTGTCAGCTCTTGATTGAAGTCGTTTACGGAAGGCGCAAGTGGGTTCTGCTGTTCCCGGGCTTCTTCAATAATTTTATGAGTGCCTTCCAGCGTGTCGTTTACTGCCATGATAAGGTATCAGGGGCCTAGCGGCCGAAGAATAAATCAGTTTTGTCTTCGCGAGTACCATCTTCCAATGCGTACTCCTTGCGCATGGGGTGATAGTCCATGTCTTCCACATTAAGAATGCGGATGAGATTGGGGTGGCCGGGGAAGATGATGCCGTAGAAATCATAGGCTTCGCGCTCCATCCAGTTGGCTGTAGCGTACAAGTCCGTCATAGTGGGCACAACGGGATCAGCCAGCGGGAAGAAAATCTTTAACCGCAGCCTCACATTGTGTACTAAACTGTGCAGGTGATACACCATCCCTAGCTCCTGGCCTTCCTTGTCGGGGAAGTGTATTCCGCACATGGTGGTCAGGAAGTTTACTTGTAACTCTTGGTCTTGCTGCAGACCAGCAAGGATATCGTGAATTCGCTCCCGGGTAGTAGTGGCCGTAAGCAAGCCGTAGGGCTCTTCAACATCAGTGAAGGCATCCTCACCGAACAAACGATGCAGCAAAGAGAGGAGCTGCGCATTTTTCTGCGTCGCGGGGTCTTGAGCAGCGGCGGTTTCTTGAGCAGCCGGGGATTCTTCGTTTTGGTCAGCCATTCTTTCAGGGAGAAGCGAGAAGACAGAAGCAGGAAGCTAGCCGCCGGGAAGCAACCAAGGGTAGCTTCCCGGCGGCTAGCTTCTGGTCCTTACTTGATGTTATAAGAAGCCAGCAAGGCTTGATACTCGGGTGAATTGCGTCGGCGGAACGACTCGTTTTTGGCTAGATCCTGAATGCGCATCAAACCGTCGAGCACTTGCTCGGGGCGGGGAGGACAGCCCGGGATATACACGTCTACTGGAATGATGCGGTCAATGCCCTGGAGCACAGAGTACGTATCGAAGATGCCACCCGAACAGGCGCAGGCACCCATGGCGAGCACCCAGCGGGGTTCAGCCATTTGCTCATACACTTGCTTTACAATGGGAGCCATTTTCTTGGCAATGGTGCCCATTACCATCAGCAGGTCGGCCTGCCGGGGCGAGAACGAAGGCCGCTCTGAGCCAAAGCGGGAGATATCGTAGCGGGCGCCCATGGTAGCCATGAACTCGATGCCGCAGCAGGAAGTAGCAAAGGGTAGGGGCCAGAGTGAGTTGGCGCGGGCAATGCCTACTACTTTCTCCAGGGAGGTAGCGAAAAAGCCAGCGCCTTCCATACCCTCCGGGGCGTCTACCATTTTGATTTCAGGAGCTCTATTTTCCATGATGGTCAGTCAGTTGAGAAGAAGCTAAGGGCTTCATAGGGGCAACACAAGCTGCGTTGCAAAGGTTGCCCTAGCGTGCCTCGTTCCAGCGTAAAACTCCCTTCTTGATGACGTAGCAAAACCCGCCATTAGCAGGGCCAGAAACACAATCATCTGAATAAAGCCAGTGGAGCCCAGGGCCCGGAAGTTTACCGCCCACGGATACATGAAGATAACCTCCACGTCAAAAAGCACAAATAGAATGGCGGTGAGGAAGTACTTAACCGAAATAGGTGTGCGCGCATTGCCCACCGATTCGATACCGCACTCAAAGGCCTCATCCTTCACGCGGCTCTTGCGGCGCGGGCCCAGCAAGTGCGATGCTACCATGGAAAAAGCAACGAAGGCAACGGCTAAGATAAACTGCACTACAATAGGCAGAAAATCAGCAGGTTGATATTGGGTTGGGACAGCAAGAAGCATACGTATCGGTAGGGATGAGCTATTTAAAAACAGCGTGCCTAGCAAAGGTATCACGAAATGTGGGCTGAACAAATGGGAAATCAAGGTCAACGCCGTGCCCTGCAACGGAAGGTTAACTATGGGCCAGTATAGAATAAGTACTATCTCTATAGTCACTGAAAGCCAGTGTGAAGTGTCTATCTACAGCAGCTAGCAAAGTTTCTGAGTAACCATTGTTTTCTATGGCGTGCGCAAGAATCACTTGCGGGCCGTAACGCACCGCTCTGAACCCTCATGCAATACTGGTTTTGAGCTACCATTGACAGAAAAACAAAGGCCCTTTCAGCATCTGAAAGGGCCTTTGTTTTTCTGTCAATGGTAGCAAGCTAGGCTAGAATCCTCCCTGGCCAGTCACGTTCAAGTTTTCACCAGTTTCTACGCCCATAAAAGGGTAGCGGTAATCTACGGGTGGCACGAAGGTTTCCTTAATAGCCCGCGGAGATACCCAACGCAACAGATTCAGCAAAGAGCCAGCCTTGTCGTTGGTGCCAGAAGCGCGCGCACCACCGAAGGGCTGCTGACCTACTACCGCACCGGTAGGCTTGTCGTTGATGTAGAAGTTACCTGCGGCCTGCACCAACTTCTTCGAGGCTAGCTCAACGGCGTAGCGGTCCTGCGAGAAGATAGCACCGGTGAGAGCGTAGGGCGAAGTAGAGTCTACTACCTCCAGGGTCTGCTCAAACTGAGCTTCGTCGTAGATGTACACCGTTACCACCGGGCCAAACAGCTCGTCGCACATGGTAGTGTACTTGGGGTCCTTGGTTACAATAACCGTGGGTTCAATGAAGTAGCCTTTCGACTTATCGTAGCCACCGCCCGCTACAATTTCAGCATTGTTGTCGGCCTTGGCACCGTCGATGTACTTGGCCAGCTTGTCGAAAGACGTTTCGCTGATAACAGCGTTGACGAAGTTCGAGAAGTCTTCCACATCACCCATTTTGAAGGTAGCGAGGTCTTGCTTCACGTACCCCAGAATTTCGTCGGCCAAGTTAGAGGGTAGGTAGATGCGAGAGGCTGCCGAGCACTTCTGACCCTGATACTCAAATGCTCCCCGAGTAATAGCGGTAGCTACTGCTTTGGCATGGGCCGAAGGGTGAGCCAGAATAAAGTCTTTGCCACCCGTCTCACCTACGATGCGCGGGTAGCTCTTGTAGCGCTTGATGTTCTGCCCAATGGTCTGCCAGATGTTCTGGAACACTCCCGTAGAGCCAGTAAAGTGAATCCCGGCGAAGTCGCGGTGCTGGAAGATAACCTCGCCCGCTACCGGACCATCCACATAAATCAGGTTGATGACGCCGTCGGGCAAGCCAGCTTCCTTGAAAAGCTCCATCAGCACCTGGCTGAGTAAATTTGCGTGTACGCCGGCTTCCACACAACTACGTTGCCCATCATAGCTACGGCAGTAGGCAGGTTGCCAGCAATGGAAGTGAAGTTGAAGGGCGTAAGGGCAAACACGAAGCCTTCCAGGGGGCGGTGCTCCAGGCGGTTCCACATGCCGGGCTGGCTCTGGGGCTGCTGGTGATACAGCTCCTGCATGAAGTGCACGTTGAAACGGAAGAAGTCAATCAGCTCGCAAGCCGCATCGATTTCTGCCTGAAAAGCGTTTTTGCTCTGGCCCAGCATAGTAGCCGCATTCAGGCGGGCCCGGTAAGGGCCGGCCAGCAGCTCGGCAGCTTTCAGAAAAATAGCGGCGCGCTGCTCCCACGGTAGCTCAGCCCATGCCGGACGAGCCGCCAAGGCTGCGTCAATGGCTTGGTGCACGTGCGAGGCGTCGCCTTCGTGGAAGAAGCCCAGCGTGTGCTGGTGGTCGTGGGGTGGGAAGATACGGTGGGTGGTGCCGGTACGTACTTCCTGGCCCCCAATGTGCATGGGAATATCGCGTTCCTGCTGCTTCAGCTCCTTTAGCGTCTTGAGCAATTCAGTGCGCTCAGGCGAATTAGGAGCATACCCCTTTACAGGTTCGTTGATAGGGGTAGGTACGTTAAAAAAGCCGTTGGCCATAGTGGTTGCTGGTTTTGTGAGTGCATGGATGGTGGAAGGAGGAAGAGCAAAGGTAGGAGGAAAGCTGAAGCCGTATGTTCTTGGCCCTACTAACAGGCTAGCGGCAGATCGGAGCTTCATTGCCTGATGAGCTGACCGGAAAGCAGTAAAGCAAGCCGGATGCTATAGATGAGTACAGTGTACTATTCATAGTCATGACACAACCGCCGGAAACTGCATCCAACTCGCTCAAGATACGTTTGCTTACGAGTTGCTCGCCCACTAGCCTAGCCTTCCAATGCTTACTGAAACTGCTCCTACCTATCAGAATCCCATCTGGGACTTCGATTTCCCGGACCCCACTATTATCCGGGCTGCGGATGGGTATTACTACGCTTATGGTACGCAAACCAAACGACCCGGCAACCTCATCATCAACTTGCAGGTAGCACGCTCCCTAGATTTGGTCCGTTGGGAATATGTGGGTGAGGGATTGCCACAAAAGCCATTATGGCTCATACCACGCAAAAGTTCTGGGCACCCCATGTAAGCGAGCACAACGGCCTCTACTACCTCTACTACTCGGCTAAACCCGATAAAGGCGAGGGCCTGTGTTTAGCGGTGGCTACTTCGGCCGCTCCCCAAGGACCCTTCCTAGATGTAGGTGCCCCGCTACTATGCGGCACTGGCTTCCTCGAAATCGACCCGATGGCGTTCGATGACCCAGCTACTGGCAAGCGGTGGCTGTACTGGGGCTCGGGCTTTGGGCCGTTACGGGTGCGGGAGCTAGCCGAAGACCGTCTGTCCTTCGCGCCTGATAGCCAGGAAATAACGCTGGTGCAACCCGCCGGAGCTGGCGACCCACGCCGCTATGATCAACTTTTAGAGGGTAGCTGGGTGGTACTGCGTGGTGGGTGGTACTACTTGTTTTACTCCGGTAATAACTGCTGCGGCCCCGATGCCCACTATGGCGTACTCGTAGCCCGTTCTCGCACTGCCACGGGCCTTTCGAAACCCTGGCCGAAGCCTCCGGCGACCCGTACGCAATGCTGCTGGAAGGTAATGAACACTGGGGCGCACCGGGCCACAATTGTGTGGTGACGGATGCTGCCGGGCAAGACTGGCTAGCCTATCACGCCATCGACGCTCGGCAACCTACCTTCGACGCTATTGACGATGAGCAAGGTTTCTCCCGCCGCGTGATGCTCCTAGACCGCCTAGAGTACGTGGGCGGCTGGCCGCGGTTAGTCACGACGGGTGGCACGCCGTCATCTGAGTTACAGCCGGGGCCTCAGTAACCTTAGCGGAATATAGCGCCCTACTGTAAACGGGCCTACAGCCGCTCCATTAGCTCCCGTACCTGCCGCTCCAAGTCAGTCAAGGATCCGGAGTTGTGGATGGTAAGGTCGAAGTGAGGGTAGCCGTCGAGGGCAGTTTCACTGGGGTGGTTATCGTCGCGGGTGCCGTCGCCGCGCTGGCGGAGTGGGTCGCCTTCCACGCGCAGCATCAGGCCGCCCCGGCTACGGATAAGATCGGCTTCATTAGGGAAGCGTACGTCTGGAATTAAGGTAAACTGCTCCTTTGGTAACTTGGAGAAGAATGCTTGCACCCAAATATTGGGCTCCCATTGGCGTAACGCGAGGCCTACCTGCTGGAGCATCTCCCCACGCGTACGACCAAAATTAGGTAGCAGTTCCGCCTTGCCGCGCTGAGAATAATAGGGGGTAGTGCCCTCACCCGCTAGCGCGGCACATACTGCTTTAATTGGCTCGCCCACTGAGCGGATATGCCACTGTCGTTGTGGTTGGAGCTGCTGCATAAGGCGGGCAATGGTATCCTTGCCGCTTCCCCGGCGTCCCGAAAACCCAATTAGTCGAATCATGGAGGCAAAGGTACGGCCAGCAAAGCGGAGACCACACTTCACCAGCCAATAGTGAGCCATTACACAACACGCTGAGCAGCTAGTTTGCTAGGCCGCTAATAGGTAGCGGAACTTAGAGAATATCCTTCAATTCGCTTAAACAGCTAATTTCATAGGTGGTCTGGGCAAAATGACGTCGCTTCTCCGGGTTAAAATACACTTGGTCTAGCCCCGCATTGCAAGCACCTAATACATCACATTCCAGATTATCACCTACCATTAAGCTCTCTGAAGCGCGGGCACCGCTACGTTCCAAGGCGTGCTGGTAAATGCGGGAATCGGGCTTGAGGTGTCCGCAACATTCCGACGTCACAACTTCCTGGAAATAATTGGTGAGGTTGGACGCGTTGAGCTTGATGTGCTGAATGTCCTTAAAGCCATTCGTAATCAAGTGCAGCGTGTATCCTTTCTCCCGTAGGTAGTCGAGCACCTCGTAGGTATAAGGAAATACCGCCGTTTTATGGGGCAGAATATCCGTAAACTCCTTAGAAATAGTAGTTGGCACCTCCAACTCAGGCACCCCTAGTTTGCTTAGTGTACGCACAAAGCGTACCTCGCGCAGCTGCCGCTGGTCAATTTTGCCCCCTTGGTATAGGCGCCACAGCGCATGATTAATGTCGGAGTACACCCGAATGAACTCTTCCACGGTGAAAGTGCCATACCGTCCTAGGTCGTGCAGTACATACAGGTGACGCAGGGTTTCATCGGCATTAGCCTCAAAATCCCAAAGCGTATGATCAAGGTCGAAGAAAAGGTGACGGTAGGTTTTCAAGAAGTGCAAAGCAATGAGAAAGGAGACGATACTATATACTACGTAGTGAGATGAAGCCGGGGTATGAGCAATCAATGACGCGCTGGTGAGTAGCAGCCCTACGCTAACCGCAGCCGTTCTACAACGCGGCCTTCACCTACGTGTTCACGCACGATGTCTGCTGCGTCCTTCGGTTTCACGTCGCCGTAGACGGTACCTTCGGGATAAACAATTAGCGCCGCACCAGGTCCCTTCTTGCAGTGCTTACATAGGTCTAGGCAGTTACAGGTTTGCACCTGTACTTTGCGCTTGTGGCCTCCCGTAAGCAAGCTTTTCAGGCCCTGTTTCTTTAACTCGACTTTGATGGACTTGGCAACGTCCTTTCCCACATCGTCTTTTTGAGCCGTACAAACAAAGAGGCGAATAGGGGAAGTAGCTGATTTCACGAGAGGTACGTACGTTGAGCAGTAAATAAGCCGGGTAGGGCGTGTCGGACTTACAGGTCCGGCACGCCGGTCCAGCGACGATTTTGCAGCTTATACGCGGCTAGCTCGCGGTTCGACCATAACGTTTGGTAGATCTTCTGATCATGAACCAGTTGCTGGTCTCGTTCCATGTAGCCGAGTAGCTGATGAACGAAGTCTTGCGCTTCTTCCTTTATGTAATAGAACACCCAATTGTCGAGGCGTCGAAAGTTCACTAGGCCCGCATTCTTCAGGTAAGATAATTGCCGAGATGTTTTGGTCTGCGTGAAATCCAGCACCTGTTCTAAGTCAGAAATGCACATTTCCTGATTTCGCCACAGCAAATGGAGGATACGCACCCGACTTTCGTCGCCGAAGGCTTTGAATAGTTGCTGACCAAATGCAACGGTAAAGTGTTTCAGGCGCATCTTTAGAGGGAGGAGTTGGGAAAACGGCCTAGCTGCACGGTGGGCCGAATTTACACCAAACCCGTGAGCGCCCCCTGAAAGTGCCGTATACTTGTAGTCTGTAATGCTTTGTATGTCTGTTGTGGTTCGTTTTCGTTTCTTCTTACTGTCGATCCTACTGGTAGGGGTAGTAGTAGCATTGCTACAACCAACGGCAGCTCATGCCCAAGGACAACGCCGCGTGGTGCAGTTCTCTGGTATTGTAGCCACCGGCGACTCCCTGCTGGGCGTACCAGGCGCCGCCGTATTCGTGCCCAAGGCTGGGCGTGGTACTGCTACCAATGCGTATGGATATTTCTCCTTACCCGTGCTAGCCGGCGACAGTATTGTGATACGCAGTCTTGGCTACCGCAACCAATATGTGATTGTGCCGGAGGATTATCAGCGCCAGAGCTACTCCGTTATCGTATCACTGCGTGAGGATGCCACCGTGTTGCCCGAAGTACGCATTTTTCCTTACGCCACCGAAAAGCAGTTCAAAGAAGCATTTTTAGCCTTAAAGCTGCCGACGGAACGAGGCTCTGCCGCTGCCGAGAATTTGAATGAGCAGGTGATGCGCCGTATGTTCAACAACTTGCCGGTAACTAGCATGGGTAATTACCGCCAAACCATGCAAAATCAGCAGTATGATCAGTCTCGACGTATGGGTATGGGCCCCAGCCCTCGCACGAGTAACCCTCTGCTAAACCCATTCAGTTGGTTGCAGCTAATTAACCAAGTGAAGAAAGGAGAGTTCAAGAAGAAAGAGGGGGAAGATTACTAGAATCCAACTGCTAAGTAAGCATCCTAGTGAAGGAGTAGTAAGTATATCTTACTACTCCTTTTGTATTTACGGGCAGTGCGGAAAACGAGGGCTATCTGTAGAAAAATTATGCATGGTGGACAGTACCGATGAGCAAGTACTCTCTTACTGGAAATGCTAAAAGTGAGTGGAGTTGTAATAATCTGTTGGTTATTTGTTACGATTTCACTAACCTTACTCACGAATTCAAGAAATAGCTTCCTGTTGTCCCTTAGGATTACGCCAAAAAAGGCGTATAGGCCCTAAAAAGCCAGCTTTTTAAATTCTACTTTTTTTTGTTCCCTTACACAATCGTTTGTGAAGTGAGGTAAACACAAACGATTGTGCAGTATCCCTAAATTAATTCCCACACTCACTTTCATGAAAAAGCCTGTACCTAGAATACGCCGGGTAACCCTGCCGGCTTTGATGTGCTGCCTACCTTGCAGCCGTTACTGGCAGCTACTGGAACTGCGGTAAGCATTCCCAATACAATAACCTCCTTTCAAGCTGATATCAGCGTTTCGGGAAGAGTAGTAGATGAAAAAGGCGCTGGTCTGCCTGGCGTAAATGTGGTAGTAAAGGGTAGCAGTGTTGGTACCCAAACCGACATTGACGGCCGCTTTACGCTAACCGCTCCCGACAACGGAACGCTGGTGTTTTCCTTCGTAGGATATACTGCGCAAGAGGTGGCTATCAATAGCCAGACGTCGCTCAATGTAGCCCTAGCTCCTGATAACCGCGCGTTGTCTGAAGTAGTAGTAGTAGGTTACCTAACAGAAGACCGTCAGAACGTAACCAGCGCCGTGAGTAGCTTGAATGTGTCTGAGGCTCAGAAGGCTCCAGTTGCTACCGCTACTCAGGCTTTGCAGGGACGGGTATCAGGTGTACAAGTGACTGGTTCCGGCGGACCAGGTGACGCTCCTATCGTAAACATTCGAGGTATTGGCACATTAGGTAATGCCGGTAGTGGCCCCCTTTACGTTATCGATGGTTTGTGGACAGATAATATCCGCGACCTAAATCCGAATGACATTGAAACTCTGAATATTCTGAAGGATGCTTCCTCTACAGCCGTATATGGCTCCCGAGGGGCCAATGGGGTAGTTCAGATTACTACGAAAAAAGGCCGCGCTGGTGCTCCTTCTATTAGTTTTAATGGCTATCGGGGTGTTGACCAAGTTTATAAGCGTTATAATCTCACGAATGCCAGCGAATGGGCTGACCGAGCAGTAACGGCATATACAAATGCGGGTCTTGACCCGCTTAACAATGGACAGAATAGTTTAGCAGGTGCTGTAAAGGGGCCAGGTGGTGCTTTCAATCCCAATGTAGATACGGATTGGCAAAAGGAATTTTTCCAAACCGGTACCATTGAAGACTATAACCTATCCTTCTCAGGAGGAAGTGTTGGCGAAAAGACAGCGACAAACTTCTTGGTCTCGGGCGAATACTTCCATCAGTCAGGTATCGTAAAAGGCCCAGACTTCAAGCGTTATAGCTTGCGCTTAAACTCCGGGTTAACTCGTGGTCGACTCAAATTTCAGGAGAATGCGCAGTTCACTCACTTAGATGTGACACTGCTTAATGGAGCACCTTTCATAGATGTGCTAACCATTATTCCTAGCATCCCAGTATATGATCCAGCCAATGAAGGTGGTTTTGGCACAGGTTCTCCCACGCTCAATAGTTTCGCTACTAACCCTATTGGAGCGCAGCAGTTATTGCGTCGTACGCAATCAGATAACCGCGTAGCTGGTAACATCAGCGCTGATTTCTCCATCTTCGACTTCCTGACGTATCGTTTGAACGTGGCTATGGATGGCCATACGTACAGCAATGCAGATGCGCAGCAAGCGGGTATTCTTCGCCAAAACAGCAGAATTAATACGTCTTCGCTCAATGAGTTTCTAGGGTATGACCTATTTATGCTGGGCGAAAATATGCTGACCTTCAATAAGCGTTTTGGTGATCATAGCATCAATGCCGTAGCGGGTTATTCAGAGCAGAGCTTCCGTCAGCATAATGTGCAGGCCGGTGCACAAGGGTTCACTAGCTCACCTCAGTATTATTTCGAGCTAAGTGCTGGTCCGGAGAAGGGGGTAATTGGTGGCAGTTCGTTCAAGTATACCAAGCGTTCATTCTTTGCACAGGCTACATACGACTTCAAAAATCGTTATCTGTTGTCAGTAAGCGGACGTCGAGATGGTTCGTCGCGTTTTACACCGGACAACCGTTGGGGTAATTTTGGTGCTGCGTCGCTGGGCTGGCGTGTTAGTGAAGAGGATTTCTTCAAGAGTGCTGTTCCGGCCGTCAACAATTTGAAATTGCGTGCCAGCTATGGCTCTAACGGTAACGATGCTCTCAATGGGCTCTACGGCGGAAGCTATTTGCCGTATCCAATCGTTGGCCAAAACGTGAATTACGTTATAGGTACTGGTCAAACTATTGTGAATGGTTCTTCCCAACTGGCTTTGCCTAGCCCAGATATTCGCTGGGAAGATCGATATACGAAGAACATTGGTCTGGATTTGGGCGTGCTTGATGATCGGCTCACCCTCTCTACAGATTACTATGTTTCACAAACGCGCAATGCCCTAGCACCAGTACAGGTGCTAACCTACTTAGGGCACTTCGGACAAGCACTTTATCAGAACGCAGGTGACATAGAGAACCGCGGTTTAGAACTGGCCTTGGGGTACCATGACAGTAGACGTGCTTTCACCTATGGTGCCGACTTCACCCTAACTACTATAAAAAACGAGATAACGTCAGTACCGGTAGAAGGACAGGTATTTGAAGGAGGTGAGTTGTTGACTCGTTCGGCACTAGGTACTTCTTTAGGTGAGTTTTATCTGATTCCGTTCGATGGTATCTTCCAATCAAACGATGAAGTAGCTAACTATAAGAATGCTAGTGGTACTGTAATTCAGCCCTACGCTTCAGCTGGTGACGTGCGCTATAAGGACACTAACGGCGACGGAACAATTAGCAACAGTGACGCTGTCTATTCAGGTAAGTCCATTCCAAACCTGATAATGGGGCTTAACCTCACAGCTGCTTACAAAGGTTTTGATTTGTCGGTGTTCTTTAACTCATCAAGCGGCAATAAAATCTATAACGTAGCACGCCGTGATTTGGAGAGTTATGTTGGTCCTAACAACTATAACGCTGATGTGCAGCCGTGGACGGCAGAAAACCCCTCCACTACCACGCCACGTCTGTTGCAAGGTGGCGGTCTAGGCAATCTTGGTCTAGCAGCTTCTTCTAACTCTCTATTTAATACAACGCGTTGGTTAGAAGACGGCTCTTATATCCGTCTGCGCAACATTCAACTCGGCTACACTTTCCCTAAGACATTGACGAGCAAAATGCCAAGCTTAGGTAGCGTACGAGTGTATGTAACGGGGCGTAACGTGTTCACCATTACTGATTACACAGGATTTGATCCAGAGATTACGGGCACCGGTTTCTTTAGCCGTGGTATTGACGCAAGTTCCTACCCTAATGTGCGCAGCTTCACCGGCGGCATTCAGGTAAACTTCTAATTCATGCTAGGACAACAAATAATTGTCCAAGACCCCAATCCAACCTGTTTTTCCTACTTAGATGAAAATCAATAAAATAGCTGCCTAATACTTGCGGGTGGCCTGTTCATAACAACTGCCTGCGAGAAGGACTTGCTGGACCAAGCTAACCCCAACGCACCAACTACAGACCAGTTCTGGAAAACTGAAAGTGATGCTGTCAAGGGAGTATATGCTTGCTATTCTGGTCTGCAGCAGTTTGCCTGCTACTACCGTAGCTGGCACTTTATGGCCCATCGTTCTGATGAGTCATATAGCCAAAGCCCTTTTGTTGCCTTAGCAGACTTTACACGCTTCATCCAGCCCGACGTAGATTTCTTCATTTCATCATTTGCGTGGAATGACTACTACCGCACCATCTATCGCACCAATCAGGTAGTAGCTCACGTGCCTGATATTCAGATGGATGAGACGCTCAGAAATCGTTTAGTGGCTGAAGCACGGTTTGTGCGGGCCCTCTCGTATTTCGACTTGGCTTACTTCTTCGGCAACATACCTCTTATTACGGTAGAACCTACTGTAGCAACGCGGGCGCCTCAAGCAACGCAAGCCCAAACAGAGGAATTCCTTATTTCGGAGCTGACCGCTATTATCCCGAATCTGCCATTATCCTACGGCGACGCCGATAAAGGTCGTGCAACACGAGGTTCTGCCCAAGCTTTGCTAGCAAAGGTGTATATGCAGCAACGAAAGTGGAGCGAAGCCGCTGCGCTGTTCGCACAAATTGCTACTGACAATCAGTACACTTTGGTGCCCAATTACCTCGACAATTTTACCGAGGCTAATGAGAACAACAGAGAGTCAGTTTTCGAGGTTCAGTTTACTGGAGCTGTGCTAGAAGTTGGTCAGGGCCAGGACAATGCTTCTGCCTCAGAAAGCCATGACCGGCCGAACTTCTTCGGCCCTCCCGGTCCTACCTATGCCGACGTGCAGCCTCGGCGCTGGCTCTTAGATGAGTACAAAGATTCCACAGTGACTTTTGCCTCTGGTAGCACTACTAGGCACCTGATTGATCCTCGCCGTGATATTAGCATCGTTCACGCGGGTAACCCAGACCGTTTCTACGGCAGAACGTTTGCTCAATGGAACTGGAATCCGAATCAGCAGTACTGGCGCAAATACCTCAATGACCGTACCCGTACCGACGAAAACTTCTCCTCTGGTATTAACCACCGTGTGATTCGCTACGCAGACGTGCTATTGATGCATGCAGAGGCTATGACTGAACTGGGGCAAATGAGTAATGCTCTACCTTAGTAAACCGGGTGCGCACGCGGGTAGGACTAGCCCCACTAACGGTACATTCACTCAGAGCGCTATGCGTCAGATTATCCGCAGTGAAAGAGCGAAGGAACTTGCTGGTGAAGGAACTCGCTGGTTTGATATCCTACGCTGGGGCTTAATGGACAATCAAGCAGGTATTGATGAATTAAAGACTCGCGATTCTGATTTCACCAACTTCCGTTTGGGAGTTTCGAAACTGTTGCCAATTCCGCGGCGCGACTTGGCCATCGACCCCAACCTCAAGCAGAATCCTGGGTACTAATACCAGCACTAGAGGATGAGTTTACACAGCCGTTCCAGGGCTTGCCTTGGAACGGCTGTGGTATTCCTAGGGTAGATGTGAATATGGTGTTTTTTTGATATAAAAGTTTGACAGATAATGAGTTATTGTTGTAAATTGAATGGCAAGTATTTGCTGGCTGTAGCCTTGTTGGGTTTGCTCAGTTGCCAGGATGGAGGGGAACCAAGCGTTACTCCCACGCCGCCTGCCCCACCTCCAACTGCCGGAACCACCTTTACTAATCCGCTGCTGGCCTCCGGGCCTGACCCCTGGGTATATCAAAAGGATGGGTTCTATTACTACATGCATACCACCAATACCAACTTGCGAATCTGGAAGACTGCCCGGATGTCGGATTTAGGGTCGACTTCTAGTGTAGTGGCTTGGACACCTCCTATTGCCGGAAATGCTTCGGGTAACCTATGGGCACCAGAACTGTACTTTCTGGACGGCAAGTGGTACATCTATTATTCCGCTGGTCCTGCTGGTTCAGATCTAGGTCGGCAGCGGACATGGGTACTAGAAAACTCGTCTGCTGACCCTACTACTGGAGTGTGGGTAGATAAGGGGCAGCTGGTAAGCCCGGGGGCAGACTTTTGGGCTATTGACGGCACCGTACTTGAGCAAAATAATAAGCGCTATTTTATCTGGTCGGGTCACAATGGGCTTGACGCTGTGCAGCGTCTTTATATCTCGCAGATGAGTAACCCGTGGACGCTAACTGGTCCTCGAGTAGAACTGTCACACCCAGAGTATACTTGGGAGGTAAGCGGTTTTGGAGTCAACGAAGGTCCTGAAATCCTCAAGCACGGCACTAAAACCTTCTTAGTGTATTCGGCCAGCTTCTGCGGTACCGATCAGTATGCACTGGGCATGCTCACGGCTTCGTCAACCGCAGATCCATTGCTACCTGCATCCTGGGCCAAGTCAGCCCAGCCCGTTTTCTCGCAAAGTCCAGCCAATCGCGCGTACGCAACGGGGCACAATTCCTTTTTCACCTCCAAGGATGGACAAGAGAACTGGATTTTATATCACGCCAATTCTAACCCGAATGAAGGATGCGTTGAAAAACGTAATCCCCGCATGCAGAAGTTTACTTGGAACGCTGACGGTACTCCAAATTTTGGTGTGCCAGCAGCCATCAATGCTCGGCTAACTAAACCTAGTGGCGAGTAATAGCACTATAGATTGTCCTTGCTTTCTCTTACTTCATTTCCCACCACATATGTCCACACATTTACTTTCGGTACGGCGCCATTTGTGTCGCCTGACCTTAGTGCTGTTCGTCCTTACCTGGTTTGGTTCCGAAGCCTATGCCTTGCAGGGTCTACAAGGCGTACATGATCCTTCTACAATTGTAAAGGAGGGCAACAAGTACTGGATTTTCGCTACAGGTCAGGGCATCTACAGTATGTACTCCACGGACCTCGTAAACTGGACCCCAGGGCCTCGGGCGGTATTTGTCAACAACGCCTACCCAGCTTGGATTAACACAAAAGTGCCCGGCTTCGCAGGCAATTTCTGGGCTCCCGAGTGTATTTACATGAATGGTAAGTACTACCTGTACTATTCATGCTCATCCTTCGGTTCTAAAGTGTCGGCTATTGGATTGGCAACCAACGTTACCTTAGACCCTGCTAGCCCCAACTACAGATGGGAAGACCAGGGCGAGGTAATTTCTACCAATAGCAACAGTGCCGTCAATGCTATTGATCCGGCTGTTTTCAAGGATACCAATGGAGACGTATGGTTCAGCTACGGGTCCTTTTTCGGTGGTCTTCGCATCACGCAATTGAACGCAACTACCGGCAAAACCCTAGGCGGTACCAGCTATGCCGTAGCTAACGGTGATGTAGAGGCCGCGTTCTTAACCAAGCACGATAACTATTACTACTTATTTATCAACCGTGGCAGGTGCTGTGCCGGGTTGAACAGCACGTATCATATCCTAGTAGGACGCTCTACAGTTCCTACTGGTCCATTTTTGGATCAAAATGGGGTGGACCTGAATGCTAATGGTGGTACCATGTTCTTGAGCAGTGCTGGCCGCTACATTGGGCCAGGTCATGCAGGCATTTTTGAAGAGAGTGGAGTAAGCTACTTTTCTCACCATTATTATGATGGGGAGGATAATGGAGTTCCAAAGCTAGGACTAGCTAAACTCACGTGGGGTGCTACGGGCTGGCCTTCTGTAACCCGGGACTGGGTTACCACTGGGCGTTACGAAATCAAGAATCAAAATAGCAACTTGATTTGGGATGCGTGGGGCTGTACTGGGGCATCAGGCAGATGATTGCGCAAGGCACGCCAGCAGGGTTGGACTGTCAGCGCTGGGACGTTACGGCGTTAGGAAACGGAGAATATAAAATCACGAATGCCCTGGGCGGCTTAGCTGCCGATGTAGCCGGCTGCTCGCCGGATCTAGGAGCTAAGTTGCAGTTGTTTGCCTACAACGGCTTAAACTGCCAACGCTTCCGGATTGACCGTGCCAGTGATGGTACCCTGGTTTTTGCATCTGCCAATGGTAATCGAGTAGTTGAAGTGCCCAACGCTTCGACTACCGCAGGGCAGCAACTCGGCCTGTGGGATTATAATGGTTGTGCTTGTCAGCGCTGGACCTTGACGCCCGCCAGCGCAACTCTCGCTGCCAATGGCAGCCAGAAGCTACAGGGTGTGCGGGTGTACCCAATTCCGGCTAGTGGGGGCAACTTCACTATTGATGTGAGTAACCAGCCAGTAGCACAGGCTACGCACGTGGAGGTGTACGATATGCGTGGTCATTTAGCCTACCGTCATGAGTTTGCTAAGCAGCAACAAACACTACATATAGCGGCTGGCTTGCGGCCTGGTGTATATATGGTGCAGGTACGTCGGGGCAGCAGCCTCATGACGCAGAAGGTATCGGTACTATAGTAAGTACACGCTAGTGTATTAAGAAGGATTCCGCAGACAAAGCACTGCGGAATCCTTCTTTTTTATAAGGGAAATACACAAACGATTGTGTAAAGTGAAAACGTTTTTCTACTTTACCCCTCGATTAGGAGGTGTTCTAGTTTGTGACCAGCAACTTACCTTGGTGAGGAAGTGGTTAATGACTTCAACAACAAGGATATGTGATTGTGAAGAACGCGGAATTATGTATTCTGCCCTTCATTTCACAGGACGCCAGCCTCCTATACGATGTGCTTAGTCCTCCCAAATTCCCATACTCCATTTGTTCATGACAAATTTTAATCGTGCCGGATTGTTGACCAAGGGCGTAGCCGGACTAGCAGGCTTCTTATCCGTGGCAAGTTGCAATCAGTCGGCGCCTGCTACTGAACAAGCAGCTGGCACTTCCCAAACCATGACCGATACTACCCAAACCGCTTCTGGAGCTGCTACGGCTCCTACCTCCGCCTCCTTCGGCAAGACACAAGATGGCACTGAGGTGCAGCTATACACGCTCACCAACGCCCATGGAATGAAGGTGAGCATCACCAACTTCGGGGGTACTATTACCAGCCTCATGGTGCCAGATAAGGCGGGTAAACTGGGCGACGTAGTATTGGGCTTCGACAACGTAAATGGCTATCAAAGCCCCGAGTTTAAAAAGTCGAACCCCTACTTTGGCGCCCTAATTGGCCGTTACGGCAACCGCATCGGCAAGGGCAAGTTCACACTGGATGGGAAGGAGTATTCACTACCCCTAAACAACAACGGCAATACCTTGCACGGCGGCGAAAAAGGCTTTGACGAGAAGGTGTGGCAAGCCGAGCCCGGCACATCTGCCGATGGCCAAACGCTGAAACTCACCTACCTGAGCAAGGATGGGGAAGAAGGTTTCCCTGGCAACCTCAACGTGACGGTTGTATACACCCTTACTAACGACGACGCGCTCAAAATCGACTACTCGGCTTCTACCGATAAAGCTACCCCGGTTAACCTCACGAACCACGCCTACTTCAACCTCAGCGGCGGTAAGGACGTGCTAGGCCACGAAGTGACCATGCCAGCTGACCGCTACACGGTAGTAGATGCCGGCTTGATTCCTACGGGTGAACTGCGCCCCGTAAAAGGCACGCCCTTCGACTTTACATCGGCCCACACTATTGGTGAGCGAATTGGTCAGGTACCCGGTGGGTACGACCACAACTGGGTGCTCAACCAGGCTAGCGGCAGCCATGCCGCCGCTACCGTGTACGAGCCTACTACTGGCCGTACCATGGAAGTAACCACCACCGAGCCCGGCTTGCAGTTCTATACCGGCAACTTCCTCGATGGTACTCTTAAAGGCAAAGGCACTACATATGGCAAGCACGCGGGCTTCTGCATGGAAACTCAACACTTCCCCGACTCGCCTAACCAGCCGAAGTTCCCGAGCACCATCTTGAAGCCCGGTGAGACCTTGCAGTCTACCACAACCTATAAGTTTGGCGTGCGCCAATAGGCACCACTGCTTTCTACTGGCTAGCCAAGTAGTTGTGGTGTCCTCTCTGGTAGCATGATGATGCGAAACCAAGAGTTGTAGCTCTAATAAGCCGGCGGCACTCTTCTCAAGTTTTCAAGTAACAATTTCATCCATTCACCTCTCGTGGAAACCTCCTCTTCAGCATCTTCCCAAGCGGAAGCTTTCGTTATCGGTATCGATTACGGCTCCGATTCCGTGCGGGCCGTGCTGGTAAATGCGCATACTGGCGTAGAAGTAGCCCAGGCTGTACACCCGTACGCCCGCTGGAAAGAACAGCGCTACTGCAACGCAACCAAGAATCAATTCCGCCAGCACCCGCTCGACCACATTGAGGGCCTAGAGGCCACGGTACGCCGCGTAGCTCAGAACGTACCCGCCGAGCAAATCGTGGGCCTGGCTGTTGACACTACTGGCTCTACGCCCGGCCCGGTTGACGAGCACGGAGTAGCGCTAGCCTTGAAGCCTGGCTTCGAGGAAAACCCGAACGCCATGTTCGTGTTGTGGAAGGACCACACGGCCCTGCCCGAAGCTGCCGAAATCAACCAGAAAGCCCGTACGTGGGGTGGCGAGGACTTCACCCAGTTTGAGGGAGGTATCTACTCTTCGGAGTGGTTCTGGGCCAAGATTGCGCACGTGGTGCGCGAAGACGAGGCCGTAGCTAAGGCTGCTTACTCCTGGATGGAACACTGCGACTGGCTCACGCTGCTACTCACCGGCGGCGAGCTAGCCACTTTCAAGCGCAGCCGGTGCGCCGCTGGTCACAAAGCCATGTGGCACGAGAACTGGGGCGGTTTGCCTTCCGAGGAGTTCCTAACGCTGCTAGAGCCCAAGCTGGCTGGCTTGCGCGAGCGGTTGTTCGAGGAAACCTATACTGCCGACCAAGTAGCGGGTACACTCTCCGAGGAGTGGGCACAGCGCTTAGGCCTGACTACCAAAACAGTGGTAGCCGTGGGCTCATTTGATGCCCACGCCGGTGCCGTAGCAGGCGAAATCGAAGCCTACTCTATGGTAAAAGTGATGGGCACCTCTACCTGCGACATCGTGGTAGCTCCCATGGATGAAGTAGGAGGGAAGCTTGTTCCCGGCATCTGCGGTCAGGTAGATGGCTCCGTAATTCCCGGTATGCTGGGCCTAGAGGCTGGTCAATCGGCCGTCGGCGACTTGCTAGCTTGGTTCCGTGGAGTAATAGAGTGGCCCCTGCGCACCTTGCTGCCCCAATCGTCGGCACTCACCAAAGAGCAGCAGGATGCTTTGCGGGAAGAGATGAGCGATAAGCTGTTCATTGAACTTACCAAGGCAGCCGAAGCCGTGAATCCCGAGGAATCGGCGGTATTGGCCCTCGACTGGGTGAATGGTCGTCGCACGCCAGATGCCAACCAGGCGCTGAAAGGTGCTATCATGAACCTCACCATGGGTACTTCCGCTCCTCAGATTTTCCGGGCGCTGGTAGAATCCATTTGCTACGGCTCCAAGCAAATTGTGGAGCGCTTTGAGCAGGAAGGCATTGCCATCAAGCAGGTGATTGGCCTGGGTGGGGTAGCCAAGAAGTCGGGCTTCATGATGCAGACCCTGGCCGACGTGCTGAACCGCCCTATCAAGGTAGCCGAGTCGGACCAAGCACCTGCGCTGGGTTCGGCTATGTACGCCGCCGTAGCCGCTGGCATTCATCCTGATGTAGTAACGGCTCAGAAGGCCATGGGTAATGGCTTTGCCGAAACCTATACTCCCAACCCCGAGCGAGTAGCTGACTACCAGCGCCGTTACGAGCAGTACCAAGCCTTCGGGCAGTATGTTGAACAAGCTACCCAGCAGCACGCTGGCGAAGTTGCCGAAACCGAGCTGGTTGACCAAGCATGAGCCAATACCAAGATTTAAAGCAGGCCTGCTACGAGGCTAACATGCAGCTACCCGCCCTTGGTTGGTGCTCTTCACCTTCGGCAACGCTAGCGTAGTGGACCGGGAGCGGCAGGTATTTGCCATCAAGCCCAGTGGTGTACCTTACGCTACCCTCAAGCCCGAGGATATTGTGGTGTTGGATTTCTCTAACAACATTATTGAAGGTACCAAGCGCCCCTCGTCGGATACCAAAACCCACGCAGTGCTGTATAGCCACTGGGAGCATATTGGTGGTATTGTGCACACGCACTCCACCTATGCTACAGCTTGGGCCCAAGCTCAGTTAGACATCCCGATTCTGGGTACCACCCACGCCGACCACCTCACGGCTGATATTCCCTGCGCGCCGCCCATGGAAGACGCCATGATTGCCGGCGACTATGAGCACCAAACTGGCTGGCAGATCATCAACGAGTTCCAGCGCCGTGGCCTCTCTGCCGAAGAAGTAGAAATGGTACTCTTGAGTAACCACGCACCCTTTACTTGGGGCAAGACCGTGGAAAAGGCAGTGTACCACAGTGCCGTGCTAGAAGAAGTAGCCCGCATGGCCTACCTCAGCTGCACCCTGCGCCCTGATGTGCCCCGCCTGAAAGACTCCCTAATTAAGAAGCACTACGAGCGTAAGCACGGGGTACACTCTTACTACGGGCAGAACTAAGCGCCAATAAGTAAGCGCCCTCCTGGGTAAGGAGGGCGCTGTGCGCTACTACGAGGCTCCGGCCAATTTAAACGATCAACCAAACCCACCCGCGGTTTTCTTCTTTCCTTCTCATGATTAACATTTCCCAATACGAAGCCTGGTTCATCACCGGCAGCCAACACCTATACGGCCCCGAAACTCTGGAGCAAGTAGCGCAACACTCCCAGCAGATTTCGGAAGCTCTCGGCCAAGCACTGCCAATCAAAATTGTGTACAAGCCGGTGCTCACGGGCCCCGACGCTATTACGAAGCTGGTGCAGGAAGCCAACACGACTCCCAACTGCGTGGGGCTGATTGCGTGGATGCACACCTTCTCGCCGGCCAAAATGTGGATCAACGGCCTGAAGATTCTGCAGAAGCCATTGGCTCACCTGCACACCCAGTTCAACCGCGACATTCCGTGGGGCGACATTGATATGGACTTCATGAACACCAACCAATCGGCGCACGGCGACCGGGAGTTTGGGTTCATCGGTGCCCGCTTAGGCATAAAGCGCAAAGTAGTGGTAGGGCATTGGGAAAGCCAAGACGTGCACGAGCGCCTCAGCATTTGGTCGCGCGCAGCTTGCGCCTGGGCCGACTGGCAGGGTGCCCGCATCATCCGCTTCGGCGACAACATGCGCTACGTAGCCGTAACCGAAGGCGACAAGGTAGAAGCCGAGCTGAAGTTTGGCTATTCAGTAAATACCTATGGCATCGGTGACTTGGTAGCCGTTATCAACCAGGTAAGCGACGAGCAGGTAAACGAGCTGCTAGCTACCTACGAACAGGAGTACGAACTGGCCGCCGATCTTAAGGATGGTGGCAGCCAGCGCGATTCCCTGCGCGAAGCCGCGAAAATTGAAGTAGGCATGCGCACGTTCCTGCAAGACAACAAGGCCATCGGCTTCACCGATACCTTCGAGGATTTGCACGGCATGGCTCAGCTGCCCGGCATTGCTACCCAGCGTCTGATGGCCGAAGGGTACGGCTTTGGGGGTGAGGGTGACTGGAAAACGTCGGCCCTGGTGCGGGCTATGAAGGTGATGGGTGCTGGCCTGGCCGGCGGCAACTCCTTCATGGAAGACTACACCTACCACTTCCAGCCCGGTAACGAGCAAGTGCTCGGCTCGCACATGCTGGAAATCTGCCCCACGATTGCCGAAGGCAAAGTGAAAGTAGAAGTACACCCCCTTGGCATCGGTGGTAAGGCTGATCCGGCTCGTTTGGTATTCAACTGCCCCGCTGGTCAGGCGCTCAATGCTACTATCGTAGACCTGGGCCACCGCTTCCGCATGATTGTAAACGAAGTGGAGGCAGTAGCTCCTGAGCAAGATTTGCCCAAACTGCCCGTAGCTCGCGTGCTGTGGAAAGTAAAGCCTAGCCTAAGCGTAGGCGCGGCCGCCTGGATTTATGCTGGTGGTGCTCACCACACTGGCTACAGCCAGAACCTGACGGCTGAGTATCTGGAGGATTTTGCAGAAATGGCTGGCATCGAGTACGTTATCATCGACGATGAAACCAAGCTGCGGACGTTCAAGAATGAGTTGCGCTACAACGACGTGGCGTTTAGCCGGCGCTAGAGCAGTAGGAGCAGAGTAATAAAGCGTCATGTTGCACCAATAGCAGCATGGCGCTTTACTACCCTCTGGGTGTTGACTCATTTAGATGTCAATAAAAAATGTTGTAAAATCAAGCCCTCAAATACTCTCATAACTTCCCACGTTCCCGGATTTACCTCATGCGTAACAATCTTACGACGCTTGACATCTTTGTCTTCTTGTTCTACCTAATCGGCGTTTCGGCCTATGGATATTACGTTTACAAGAGCAAGCAAAAGGCTGAGCAAAGCACCAAAGACTATTTTCTCGCTGAAGGCTCGCTCACCTGGTGGGCCATTGGCGCGTCCATGATTGCCTCGAACATCTCCGCCGAACAGTTCATCGGTATGTCGGGGTCCGGATTTACTGTGGGGGTAGCAGTAGCCGCCTACGAGTGGGTGGCCGCTATTGTACTCATCATTGTGGCGGTGTTCTTCATGCCGGTTTTCCTGAAGGAGAAGATCTTCACGATGCCTCAGTTCCTGGAACAGCGCTACAATTCCACGCTCAGCCTAATCATGAGTATTTTCTGGCTGTTCCTCTACGTACTGGTTAACCTAACTTCCATTCTGTACCTAGGTGCGCTGGCCATCAGTAATTTGATTGGTGGCGGTAGCTTCCACCTGATTATGGTGGCGCTGGCCGTATTTGCCCTGCTGATTTCACTGGGCGGTATGAAAGTAGTAGGCTATACCGACGTAATTCAGGTAGTAGTGCTGGTAATTGGTGGCTTGGTTACAACATACGTAGCCTTGTCGGTTGTAAGCACCAAGTTTGGCTTGGGTGGCGGTGCCATCTCGGGCTTCATGGCCCTCATGGACAACGCCGGCGACCACTTCAAGATGATTTTCCCGAAACCGGGGCCCACAACACCGCAGGAGGAAATAAATAAATACATCACCCTACCCGGCATTGCTATGTACTTCGCCGGCATGTGGATTGTGAACCTGAACTACTGGGGTTGCAACCAGTACATCACCCAGCGCGCCCTCGGTGCCGACTTGCAGACTGCCCGTACGGGTATCCTGTTTGCCGGTATGCTGAAGCTGATGATGCCCGTTATCGTAATGCTGCCCGGTATTGCAGCCTACGTGCTGTACAAGAACGGTGAGTTGCAGCAGGAAATGGCTTCAACGGGTGCTTTCAACTCCGACAACGCGTACTCGGCTGTGTTGACTTTCCTGCCCAACGGCTTGAAAGGCTTGTCGATGGCTGCTTTGACGGCTGCTATTGTGGCTTCTTTAGCTGGTAAAGTAAACTCGATTTCGACCATCTTCACGCTCGACATCTACAAGCGTTACATCAACCAAGACGCCACTGAGAAGAAGCAGGTATGGGTAGGTCGCCTGACCATCCTTATTTCGGTGATTCTGGGCGTAGCCCTGACGTGGGAAGATTTGCTGGGCATTGGTGGCGAGGGCGGCTTCCAGTTTATTCAGAAGTACACGGGCTTCATCTCGCCCGGTATCGTAGCCATCTTCGTGCTGGGTATGTTCTGGAAGCGTACCACGGCGGCTGCCGCCATTACGGGTATCCTAGCAGGTTTTGCTTTGTCGGTACTGTTTAATAACTACGCTCCTTCGCTGTTCGGCAACGAGACGATCCTGTACACGGCCTACCCCAATGGCCACGGCAGCTACGAGATTCCTTTCCTAATTTGCATGGGCTTGTCGTTTGCTTTCACCCTGCTTATTATGGTGGCCATGAGCTTGGCTGGGCCGGTAGTTAGCGCCCGCGCTATCAACCTCACGCCAGGTATGTTCAAGGTAAGCTCTCAGACCATGACGCTGATTGTTATCACGCTGCTGCTGATAACAGCTCTTTATGCCAAGTTCTGGTAACCAACCAGCCTAGCTGCAGCCAACCAGTACTGGCTGAGCTTCCATTACCATATTGTTGCGCAGATTATCCCATTTTCCGCGCGTAAGCACCAGGACGGGGACGTGAATACTAATTCGCGTCCCCGTTGTGCTTCCTATTGCCCTGCTCTAATGCCGTTCCAACCAAATTCCTACACCCATGACCCCTACTTCTACCTTGCCCCGCCCGGGCAAAAGCATCCTCCTGCGCCCTTGGGCCACCCCCTTTGCTAAAGTACTGCGCCTGCTGGCGCTGATGCTCGGGTTTGCTACTAGTCTGAGCTTTCCGGCCCGCGCCCTGCAAGGCAACGACAATTGCCACGACCCTTCCAGCATTGTGAAGGATGGTAACAAGTACTGGATTTTTACCACTGGTACCGGCATCTATGGTATGTACTCCACCGACTTGGTGAGGTGGGAATCTGGGTCGCGGCCCGTGTTTCAGGCTGGCGCCTATCCTAGCTGGATTCAAAGCAAAGTGCCCGGCTTCTCGGGCGACTTCTGGGCGCCGGAGTGCGTGTACCGCAACGGTAAGTTTTACCTCTACTACTCCGTATCTACGTTCGGGTCCAACACCTCCACTATTGGCTTAGCTACCAACGTAACACTGGACCCAGCCAACCCGAACTACCAGTGGGTGGACCAGGGCGAGGTAGTATCTACAACAAGCAGCAGTGCTGCTAATGCAATTGACCCCGCCGTTGTAACGGACGCTAGTGGTGGGCTATGGATGAGCTACGGCTCCTTTTTTAAAGGTATTGGCTTGATTAAGCTGGATGCTACCACTGGTAAGCGCTCCGGCACTAGCTTCTACTGGCTGGCGGGCAACGTGGCCGCCGATGGCGTAACGCGCAACAATAGCGGTAGCGAGGCGCCGTACATTGTGCGCAACGGCAGCTACTATTACCTCTTCATCAACAAAGGAGCTTGCTGCAAGGGCTCCAGCAGCACCTACTACATTCAGGTGGGCCGCTCTACCAGCATCACCGGCCCCTACCTTGATAAGAATGGAGTAGACCTGAACAAGAACGGCGGTACTACCCTCATTGCTACTAGCGGCAATTACGTAGGACCCGGACACGTGGGCCTGTTCATCGAGAACGGTGCCAACTACCTCACCCATCACTACTACGACAGCAGCCAGGATGGCCGCGCCCGCTTGAGCGTGGGTAACATGGGCTGGGATGGTGCCGCGTGGCCCTTCATCACCCGCGACTGGATTGCTAGTGGCCGCTACACCCTCACCAACCAGAATAGTGGTAAAGTGTGGGATGCTTGGGGCTGCACTGGCGCCCAAGGTCAGGCCATTGCTCAGGGTACACTGAGCCCCGGCCTCGCCTGCCAGCAGTGGAATTTGACTCCCGTGGGCAACGGGGAATACAAAATCACGGCCAACGTAGGTAGCGGTCTGGCGGCCGACGTCGTGAATAATAGCTCCGCAAACGGCGCCAAGCTGCAACTATACCCTTACAGCGGCGTTGCTGGTCAGCGCTTCAAGATTGAACGAACCAACTCAGGTGGGTACGTGCTCTCATCAGTGAATGGTAATAGGGTAGTAGAAGTGCCTGCCTGTTCTACTACGGCGGGGGTACAACTGGCCCTGTACGATTACTTGGCCAACAACTGCCAGCAGTGGGCTATTGCGCCTACTGCCAGTGCCCGGGTGCTAGCTACCCAGCCGGCCCAAACCGCTCAGTTTAGCGTGTACCCTAACCCCACGGAGCACGGCCGCTTTACGCTGACGCTAGGAGAGGAGTTAGCGGGGAGCAACGTAACGGTGACCCTCTCAGACTTGCAGGGGCGGCGGGTATATAGCCGTATTGCTACGGGTAGTACCTCGTTGCCTGTGGAGGTTGCCGTGCGCGCCGGCTTGTACGTGCTGCAAGTCAGCAGCGCCCGAGGTTCCTACACGCAGAAACTACAAGTACAGTAAAAAATTGCACCGCGGTGCCTCTAATGCACGGGGCACCGCGGCTGGCAGCCATTAACCTACAGCCCCATGAACAACCACACCTTGGCCCGGCTAGCAACCAGCCTCCTGCTAGGCAGTGCAGCCACCATCGGTCCGGCAGCATCACAGAAAGCCACCTCCCCTGACTTTCATCAGTGGGCCCTTACTCCACCCATGGGTTGGAATAGTTGGGACTGCTACGGCCCCACGGTAGTAGAAGCGGAGGTGAAAGCCAACGCCGACTACATGGCCAAAAACTTGAAAAGCAGTGGCTGGGACTATGTGGTAGTGGATATTCGCTGGTACGTAGGCAACGACACTGCCCACGGTTACAACGAGAAGAACCCTGATTTTGCCATTGATGCCTATGGGCGCTTTGTGCCCGCCGTAAACCGGTTTCCCTCAGCGGCAGGCGGTAAAGGATTTAAGCCCTTGGCTGATTACATGCACGCAAAGGGCCTGAAGTTTGGCATCCATATTATGCGCGGGGTGCCAGTAGTAGCTGTGCAGCGCAAGCTGCCTATTCTCGGTAGCAAAGCCACCGCCGCCGACATTTACTCCAAAGAAGGACAAGCGGGCTGGCTGCACGATATGTACACTGTAGTAGCCGGTCGGCCGGGCGCCCAAGAGTACTACAATTCCCTCTTTAAACTGTATGCGAGTTGGGGCGTTGATTTTGTGAAGGTGGACGATTTATCGTCGCCTTACCACAAGCCGGAAGTGGAGATGATTCGGAAGGCCATTGATTTGTCGGGCCGCAAAATAGTGCTCAGCACTTCGCCCGGCGAAACGCCTATTGCGGAAGCAAAGCACGTCGCGGCCCATGCCAATATGTGGCGTACCGTTGGCGACTTCTGGGACAGTTGGGAGCAGCTTAAAGAGCATTTCGACGTGTGCAACCGCTGGTCGGCCTACATCCAACCTGGCGCTTTTCCCGATGCCGACATGCTGCCGTTGGGCCGCCTAGGCATACGGGCGGAGCGCGGCGACGACCGTATGACCCGCTTCACCCGTGACGAGCAGTATACGCTTATGAGCCTGTGGAGTATCTTCCGCTCGCCGCTTATGTTTGGTGGCGACCTGCCCAGCAACGACGCCTTCACGTTGTCGTTGCTTACCAATAAAGACGTGCTGGCCATGCACCACAGCAGCACCAGCAACCGCCAGCTGTTTCGCAAAGACAACTTGATTGCCTGGACCGCCGACGACCCCAAAACGGGCGACAAATTCCTGGCACTCTTCAATGCCCAGGACCAAGAGTTGGCGCCAGTCAACGAGGCTGCTTGGTCTAGCTCGGTTATCACCCGCCAAACGCCCGGCCAAAGCCAGGCAGTGAACGTGGACATTACGGGCGCAACCAAGCTCTATCTTAACGTGCGCGAAGGTGGCGACGACATTGCTTGGGACCACGCCGATTGGCTAAATCCCGTGCTCAGCAACGGTAGTAAATCGGTGTTCCTGAGTTCGATGCCTTGGAAGACGGCAACTGCCGGCTGGGGTACTGTAACGGCCAACCGTAGCGTATCGGGTGCTGATCTAATAGTTGCAGGCAAGAAATACGACCAAGGCATTGGTACGCACTCGAACTCCATGATTGAGTACGATCTGCCCGCTGGCTTTACCCGGTTCCAGGCCACCGCTGGCCTCGACAATGCCGGTGCCGCCCAAAATACGGGGGGAACCATGCAATTTTTGGTTTTCACCAAGAACCCGTTCCGCCCTCTACCTGCCGACTCCGTGAAGGTCCCCGTAACCCTGGCTCAACTCGGGCTGACGGGCTCCTGCACCGTCCGCGACATGTGGACTGGCAAAACGACTAGTGGCGTGGCAGGTGAGTTTGCCCCCTATGTGCGCCGCCACGGTGCGCGCCTGTTTAGAATCTCCAAAGGCAAGAAATAATGATGCTGAGCCAGTCCTCTATTTCTGAGAACTGAAACGGGCACTGGCCATTCTATCCAGGTAACGCCGGACTTTTCTTACTGGCAAGACGACAAGCCCGTAGCAGACCAGCGCGAGGCCGTGGGCCATGCCGTGCGTGCGGAGTACCTCTACTCGGCTATGGCCGACGTGGCCGCTCTTACGGGCGACCAGCAGCTGCTGGCGTCGGTAGACAGCATCTGGCACAACATGGTCTCGAAGAAGCTCTACGTAACGGGAGGGACGGGCGCCGTGCCGGGGGGCGAGCGGTTCGGGGGCAACTACGAACTGCCCAACACCACGGCCTACAACGAAACCTGCGCCTCGGTGGCTAACGTGTACTGGAACCAGCGCATGTTTCAGCTCCACGGCGACTCGAAGTACGTGGACATGCTGGAGAAGGTGCTCTACAATGGGTTGATTTCCGGGGTAGGACTGGATGGCAAATCCTTCTTCTACTCCAACGCCATGCAAATCAAGAACAGCGTGAGCTTCGCGCAGAGCGAGCCTCAGCGTGCGGGGTAAACCCTGCTGCCAGCACCGACCGCTCTGATGTGCAGTGCTAGCGCAAACCAAAGCGACTCGTAGATATCAGTTAGTAGATGCTGGTACTTACTCCACTTATGTAGCCTGTTGAGCGGGTGTGGGGGTAGGAGCCGGGCGGGCGGCAAGAATGCCAATGGCGGCGCCTAAGCAGCAACCAATGCAAAGGAAACGCGCAGGCTAGAAACCTCCGCCACCAGCCCAATCAGTGGCGGCCCCAGTAGAAATCCAAGGTAGCCAATGGTAGAAACCATAGCCAGCGCCACCCCCGGCGACACCGTAGTGGCCCGCCCCGCGGCGCTGTAGGCCAGAGGCGTTACTGAGGCAATACCGAACCCGACCAGCAGAAATCCTACTACCGATGGAATAAATGCAGGCCAAAGCACCGCCAGCAGTAAGCCCGCGGTGATTAGGGCACTGCTGATTTGCAGCATGCGGTTCGTCCCGTAGCGGTGAGTGAAGAAGTCGGAGATAAAGCGGCCTAGGGCATGGTGCTCATGCAGGCCACGTAGCCGGCCGTTACCAGAGTAGCATCGGGCCGCACTACCTTCTGAAAATATACTCCGCTCCAATCGAACATGCAGCCCTCGCAGAGCATTCCGCAGAAGGCAATAAGGCCGATGCGCAGCAAGTAGGGCTCGGGGCGGCGCAAGCCTGGGCCACCAGCTTCGGCGCCTGTATCCTGGGGCAACGTGCGCTGGTGCGCTAGTATAGTAAGCACCAGCCCAATGCCCATCACGAGTAGGAAGTGCCAAAGCGGGGTTTGCTGCCAACGAATCAGCAAGGTGCCTAACGCGCCACCTAGGAAGCCAGCCAAGCTCCACAGCCCGTGGAAGCTTCCCATAATGGGCTTGCCGTAGGCCGCCTGCACTCCAATAGCCTGAGTATTGACGGAAATATTGAGCAGGTTACCCGCAAAACCAAACAATACTAGGCTACCCGCCAAGCTCCAGAAGCCAGATGCCCAACCTAGTAGGGGTAGGAATCCTGCGTACATGCAGGTAGCAGCCAGCACTACCACCCGGCTGCCGTAGGTATGCACCATCCAGCCGGCTACTGGCAAAGCCAGCATGGAGCCTACGGGAAGGGCCAGCAATAATTGTCCTAGCTCTCCTTCACTCAGCCCCAGCTTGAGGCCGATATCAGGAATGCGAGAAGCCCAGGAAGCAAAGCATAACCCCGCCACAAAAAACAAGGCGCTAACAGCCACGCGGCGATGGGTAGGCGTAAATTCAGCCATACAGGAAGTTGGTAAAACAAAGCGGGGAGCTACCTAGGTAGCTCCCCGCTGATGGTATTTATCCTGAGCAAGTGAGAACCCCAAAGGCTCACTTACCAAAGAAGGATATGGCTTATGCAGCAGACAACTTATGCCGTGGCACCGGCCAGTGCTTCCTGGCGCTTCTGCTCAAGCACGTTCATCAGCTTACCGAAGGGCTCGGTGAACTTCTGGGCGCCTTCCTGCTCCAATTGGTTGGTCAGGGCCTCCAAATCAATGCCCAACTCAGGCAGACGGTCCAGCACGGCTATTTCCTGCTTATCGGCCAAGCGGTTGGCGGGCTTGCCTTTCGCGCGGTAGAAGTCCAGGGTTTCTACTGGAATGGTGTTTACCGTATTTGGGCCGATAAGGGCTTCTACGTACTTCAGGTCGTCGTACTTGGGGTTTTTGTTGCCGGTGCTGGCCCACAGCAGGCGCTGTGGCTGAGCACCCTGTGCCTTCAGGGCTTCCCAACGTGGGCCCGCAAAGATTTCTTCAAATACCTCGTAGGCACGCTTGGCGCTAGCAATGGCTACCTCACCTACCAACGACTGCGCCAACTCGCCCTTCTCGCCGCCTTCGGCTGCTAGTTGCTCAAGCTTGGGGTCAATCAGTACGTCGATACGAGAGAGGAAGAAGCTTGCTACCGAATCCAGACGCTTCACCGAACCACCAGCTTTTACGCGGTCTTCCAGACCAGCAATGTAGGCTTCGGCTACGGCGCGGTACCGATCTACGCTGAAAATCAGGGTTACGTTTACGTTCACGCCAGCCGCAATCAACTGACGAATGGCGGGTAGGCCAGCTAGGGTAGCGGGCACCTTAATCATCACGTTGGGGCGATCCACCTGCTTCCAGAAGTGCAAACCTTCGGCTACGGTTCCTTCCGTGTCGTGCACCAACTCGGGCGATACTTCCAGGCTCACGTAGCCATCACCACCATTTTCGGGGTGGTCATAAAGGGGACGGAGCAGGTCGCACGCCTGCTGCACGTCAGCAACGGCTAGTTTGGCGTAGATCTCATCGGCCGAAAGACCCTCCTGGGCAAATTTGCGAATGTCGTCGGCGTAGTCATCGGAGCCAGCAATGGCTTTCTCGAAGATGGCTGGGTTCGACGTTACACCGCGCAGACCGTCTTCTGTAATCAGGCGCTGCAGTTCACCGTTGTGCAGGATGTTGCGGCGAATATAGTCTAGCCAAATGCTTTGGCCGAAGTCGTGAATGGCAACTAATGGGTTCATATCGAGTGGGGCTTTATCGGTTCAAAGAATACTTTCGGGAGAAAGTGGAAGCTGCTACCTAGCACACCTTGGCTACCTTTTTCCTAGAAGAAAGGTAGCAAGGTGTGCTAGGTAGTAAACAACGATTACGACAGAACTTCTTTCTGCTCGATTTCGGAGGGCTGACCTTGAAGTACCTGCTGGGCCTGCTTCACTACGTTCTCAACAGAGAAGCCGAAGTACTCCAATACTGCCTCGCCAGGGCCCGATTCGCCGAAGCGGTTCATGGCAATGACGGTGCCTTCGTCGGTTACATACTTATGCCAGCCCATAGGCGAGCCAGCCTCAATACCTACGCGCTTGCGCACCGTGGGGGGCAGCACCTGCTGCTGATAGGCTTTGTCCTGCTTCTCAAACAACTCCCAAGACGGCATGCTTACTACGCGGGTGGGCACACCTTGTTGCTCCAAAGCTTCCTGCGCCTGCAGGGCCAATGAAACTTCCGAGCCCGTAGCCAGCAGTAGCAGCTGGGGCTGGCCGTCTTTGGCCTCGCGCAGGATGTAGGCCCCTTTGGCCACGCCCTCGCGGGCCGAGCCAAACTGGCCTTGGTCCAATACGGGCAGCTTCTGGCGCGACAAAATCAGCACCACCGGCGACTTGGGTGTGGTCATGGCAATACGCCATGATTCTACGGTTTCATTGGCGTCGGCTGGGCGTAGCACCACAATATTGGGGATGGTACGCAGGGCCGCTACTTGCTCTACTGGCTGGTGAGTAGGGCCATCTTCGCCCAGGCCAATGCTGTCGTGGGTGAACACGAAAGTAGCGGCCGACTCGGCCAGGGCCGTGAGGCGGATGGCACCGCGCATGTAGTCGGAGAAGGTGAGGAAGGTGCCGCCGTACGTGCGTACCCCGCCGTGGTGGGCCATACCGTTCATGGCCGCACCCATGGCGTGCTCGCGCACCCCAAACCAGATGTTAGACTTCTCGTAGGAGCCGGGCTGGAAGCTGATGTCGCCGCTGGTGGGCATCTCGTTGGAGCTAGCCAAGTCGGCCGAGCCACCAAACAAGAAAGGCACCGACTGCTTCAGGGCATTCAGGGCTTTGCCGGATGCCTGGCGGGTAGCCAGGGCGCCGTCGGCGGCGGTGAAAACGGGCAGCGAGGCGTCCCAACCTGCGGGGAGCTCACCCGCAAACGAAGCCTGGAACAGTTCCCACTCTGTGCCAAACTCCTGCTGGTACGCCTCTGTTTGCTGCTGCCATTCGGCCTGAAGGGCGGCGCCGCGCTGGCCAGCTTCGGCCAGGTGGGTGCGTACCTCTTCGGGCACTACAAACGTAGCCTCGGGGTCGAAGCCAAAAAACTCTTTTGCTTTCTTCAGATTATCAGCGCCTAGGGGCGAGCCGTGCACTTTGCTGGTGCCTTCCTGGGGGCTGCCGTACCCGATGATAGTTTTCACCGAAATGATGGACGGACGCTCCGTCTCCTGTTGCGCCGCCTTAATAGCCGCCTCAATACCATCGAGGTCGTTGCCATCGGTTACGCGCTGGGTGTGCCAGCCGTAGGCCTCAAAACGAGCCAGGGCATCCTCCGTGTATGAGAGATTGGTGGGGCCGTCGAGGCAGATGTCGTTATCGTCGTAGAGGTAGATCAGCTTGCCCAGCTTCAAGTGGCCGGCCAGCGAAGCAGCCTCGGCCGCAATGCCTTCCATCAGGTCGCCGTCGCTCACGATGGCGTAGGTGTAGTGGTCTTGCAGCGTGTGGCCTTCCTTGTTATACACGGCGGCCAAGTGCGCCTCGGCCATGGCCATGCCTACGCCGTTGGCGAAACCCTGGCCCAGCGGCCCCGTCGTTACCTCTACGCCTGGCGTCAGGTTCGACTCGGGGTGGCCTGGCGTCTTAGAGTGCATCTGGCGGAAGGCCTTCAAATCATCCAGGCTTAGGTCGTAGCCATAAAGGTGCAGCAGGCTATACAGCAAGGCCGAACCGTGGCCCGCCGACAGTACGAACCGGTCGCGGTTCGGCCACTTCGGGTCCTGGGGGTTGAAGCGCAGGAAGCGCGAGAAGAGCACGTAGGCCATGGGCGCCGCGCCCATGGGTAAACCTGGGTGGCCAGAGTTGGCGGCCTGCACCATGTCTACCGACAGCAGACGAATGGTATTAACGCTTAGGTCAGCGAGGGAGGAAGTCGGCTTGGTCACGAAAGGACAAGTAAGAGTGGGAAATGATGCTAAGCTAAGAGACGAAGGCACTGCTTCGGCCGCATCAAAAGGAGTTGTGCGCGAGAAAAAGGACCGTAATCGGTGCCGATAGTCGAACCTGGGAAGTTGACAGCGGAAAAGTAGAACTTATTACTGCAATACACAATCGTTTGTGTAAATATTCTGCTTCCCGCCAACCAGCTAAGGCTGTACTACAGGCCAGCCAGTAGCGTCCCAGTTTAGCTTTTCAATGCGTAGTTTGGGGTGGCCTTTGTCGCTGGCATCATACCCGTGGAAAACAAGATAATCGGCCTTGTCAAAGGTGTACACGGAGTTATGACCTAGGCCAAACCAGTTTTTGTCGCCGGCTAGCACCTGCGTGCCACCTCCTTGCTCAAGAGCTACACCTGCTTTGTCTACGTAGGGACCCATCACGTTTTTAGCGCGGCCTACCATAATCTTATACGTGCTTTGGGGGCCGCGGCAGCAGTAGTCAAACGACGTGAATAGGTAGTAGTAGCCGTTTTTACGAAACACAAACGGAGCTTCAATAGCGCCGTCGCCGGGCATAGAATCGTTGAGCTGGGGGCTGCGGGGGCGCTTGGCAATGGTGCGCCACTGTTCAGGCTGAGCGGGGGCCGTAAGGTCGGGGCGTAACTGAACCAGCTTAATGCCCTCCCAAAACGAGCCAAACGTCAGCCAGGGAGTGCCCGCGTCGTCGCGGACGAGGTTGGGGTCAATAGCATTCCACATGTCGCGCCCTGGCACTGATTGGAGCACCCGGCCGTGGTCTTCCCACTTGAAGTCTTTAGAGGTAGGATCGAGGGTCTTATTCGTGGCTAGGCCAATGCAGGAGGTGTTTTTGCCAAAGGCGGAAACAGAATAAAACAGGTAGTATACCCCGTTGTGAAAGGAAATATCGGGCGCCCAGATATGGTTCTTGAAGCCTGGTACGGCCTGCACGGCCCAGGCGGGAGCAGTAGCAAAAATGGGCTTCTCAGGTTTCCAATTCTGCCGGTCCTTTGATGACCACACGGAGATGCCAGGGCCAGTGCAGAACATATAGTACGTGCCGTTCTGTTGCGCCATCACGGGGTCGTGAGCCGGAATAAGGGGTACTTTGGATTGCGCTTGGGCGCCTAAGCTGCCTAGGGCGAGGGCAAGCGCCACGCAGTGCTTTCGAAGAGAAGGATACATAAACGATTGTGTTGAATGTAGTAGGGAAGGTAGAGCCCACAACGCAGCCAAAATGGGGGGTAAGCAACTGGCGCAACTCAGCCTAGTTACCCTTCATCTGGTGATTACTCCGCTGTTAGTTCCAGCACGTGGCTAGTAAGGGCCGGGGCATTAGTAGGCGAAACCATAATGCCAATGCGCATCAGGTAGTCGCCGGAGTAGATTTGGTTGTGCGCGGGCAGTTGCGATGTGGCACCGGGCATTAGGTTGATTTCCGTGACGCGGTAGCGTTTAGTGGTGTCGAGGCCCTGTAGGCGCACGGGAAGCACGTTTTCGTTGGTGCGGGTGTGCAGGTTATAGCCAAACACAACGGCCTTGCGCTGCTGGTCGCCCACGTACATCACCGAGGGCTGGTTGCTCTCGTAGGGGGAGCGGAGGCGGTATTGCTCGCCCTGCCAAATGACGGAGCTCAGGCGCTTGTAGTCCTTCACGGCCTGCTGGCTAAACTGTAAGTCTTCGGGCGTCATTTTCTCTACCTCAATATCGTAGCCCAACTTGCCCATCATGGCCACATCCGTACGGAACTTGATGGAGTGCTGGCGATTCCAGTTGGTAACGTGGCTGCACAGCGTATTGGAAGGAAAGAAGTTGGAGAAGCCCCACTGAATAAACACGCGCTCAACGGCGTCGGTGTTGTCAGAAGGCCAAAACTCGGTGAAGTACTTCAGGCCGCCGTAGTCGGAGCGGGCACCGCCGCCGGAGCACAGCATCATGGGCACGTGGGGGTACTTCTGGCGTACCCGGGCCAGCACCTTATACAGGCCCCGCACGTAGTCAATATACAAGTGCGACTGATTCTTGCCCAGGTACTTGGAGTAGCCGTTGGTGATCATGCGGTTGCAGTCCCACTTGATGTAAGCCACGTTCTGCTTAAACTGCTCGTCTACCACGCCAAAGACAAAGTCCTGCACTTTGGGTTTGGTCAGGTCGAGCACCAGCTGGTTGCGGTAGTAGTCCTCAGGGCGGTTCGGGAGCTTAAGTACCAGTCGGGGTGTTTCTCATACAGCTCACTTTTAGGGCTTACCATCTCGGGCTCAACCCAAATCCCGAACTTCACTCCATTCTTACTAGCCGTTTGCACCAAGTGACCTACGCCGTTAGGTAGCTTGGTTTTGGCCGGTTCCCAGTCGCCGAGGCTGGTGGCGTCGTTGTTGCGCGGATACTTGTTGCCGAACCAGCCGTCATCCAGCAAGAACACGTCCACACCCAGCTTGCCCGCATCAGCAATCAGCCCATCCAGCTTCGGTTCGTTGAAGTCGAAAAACGTGGCCTCCCAGTTGTTGAGCAGGGTTAGGCGGGGTTCGGTGCCATCGAGCACGCCAAAGCGGCGGGCCCAGTTGTGCAAGTTGCGCGAGGCTTGTCCTTTGCCCTGGGTGCTGTAAGTAAAGATGAACTCGGGGGTAGTAAAAATTTGGTTGGCGGGTAGCGTGTACTCAGAAGCGTAGGGGTTGATGCCCGCCGATACGCGCAGGGCGTTGAGGTTATCCAGCTCAAATGCCAGCCGGAAATTGCCCGTCCAGGCCAGCGTGCCGGCCAGCACTTCACCGCTCGTTTCGGTAGCAGCTTGGTCAAAAGCGAGTTGGAATGCTGGCGTTTGGTACCAGTGGGGGCGGGTACCCAGCTTGGTATCAATCACCTTCACACCACTAGTAAGCGGCGCTTCCTGCATGCCTGCTTCCTTCGCCCAGTCGCCGTGAAACTGGGTTAGCCAGTACTGGTGGGCGTTGAAGTGCAGCATCGCCGACGCGTAGTTAGTCAGCACTACCGGCTTCTTCTCCCGGTGCCGGATTTCCGTCCAAGCTTTAATAACATCCTCGCGGTAGTAGGCAGCAAAGTGCAGCAGCACCTCCACTGGATACTGCGGGTCGCGCAGGCGGATAACGGTTTCCGTGAGGTCGTCGCCGGTTTTGCTGGTTTGTTTGTCGGCGAAGACTAAGCTCAGCCCCGGATTACCATCGGAGTGAACCAGCCGAATGGCTGGCTCAAACAAGTTGTCGGTGCCCGCGGGTACGTAGGCCTCGTGTAGCTTGGGCAGCGGGCCGTAGTCGGCGGGGTTGCTGAGTTTGGCGCCCAGGTAGGTTTGGTACAGCTTCTGATTGTCGCCAACGGCTAGCACAAGGCTTACGTGCTGAGTTTCGACGACGATGGGCGGGGTAGCAGGAGCCATGGCAGATGCCACGCCACTAAGCAGTAGCAGGCAGTAGCTTAGTACGGATTTCAGCATGGGCAGGGTGGGAATGGAAGAGCGGCGGACAGGAGCAGAAGATTGGCTAAAAAGCCAAAACGTCATGCTGCACTCGCTGAAGCTCTCTGCCCGGTAGCTTCATCGCTACAACGAAGCGGGCGAGATGCTTCGGCAAGCGCAGCATGACGTTCATAGTAAGACAGTAGCAGGAAGGTTACTTGGCGGCTTTAATGCCTTCCGTAGTCATGGCCACGCGCTTCATTGTGCCATCCTTGTTGTAATACAAGTAGTCGATGCAGACGGAGCGGCGGAAGCTTCCCCCATCGGTGGGGATGCTGCCGTTGTGGTAGATAAAATAGCTCTGCCCCTTGAAGTCAATGATAGACTGGTGGTTGGTGTTGGAGTTGCCCGCTACCTCGTTCAGAATACCTTTAAATTCCCAGGGCCCTTCGATGCTGCGGCTCATGGCGTAGGCAATCTTCTCCGGGAACTGGTAGGCGTAGCTGAGGTAGTACCAGCCGTTGTGTTTGTGCACCCAGGGAGCCTCCGTAAACTTAGGCAGGGTAGTTACCTTGTTGATGGGGCCATCGAGCTCCGTCATGTTTGGCTTCAGCTTCGCCCAGTAGCAGTTGGTGTTGCCCCAGTACAGGTAAGCTTGGCCCTTGTCGTCTATAAAAACGGTGGGGTCGATGTCGTCCCAGCTGATGGGACTATCGGTCATGTTATTGGTGATGATGGCCGAACCCCGGGCATCCTTGAACGGACCCGTTGGGCTGTCGGACACTGCTACCCCAATAGACTTGCCCGGAATGGTGCCATGCTCCACGGCCACGTACCAGTAGAACTTGCCGTTGCGCTCAATCACCTGCGAAGCCCAGGCATCGGCCTTAGCCCAAGCAAAGGCTTTCACATTCAGCGGCGAGGGATGCTCCTTCCAGTTTACCATGTCCTGGGAGGAGTAGCAAAGCCACTCATTCATTACGTAGCGCTCCTGGCGCGCAGGGGCTTCGTCGTGGCCGGCATAGAGGTACACCGTACCCTTATGCACGAAGGCGGCGGGGTCGGCGGTGTACTTGTCTTTGATGATGGGGTTACCAGCCACGGGTTCCGGGGCTGCCTGCCCTAGCGCCGCCGTGGGCGCCAGGGCAGGAGCCGCAGCCAGTAGCAGCATACCAGCGAGTAAGGAGCGGGTAGCGGGCAAAAAAGAGAGTTGCTTAGTCATGACGGCTACCGCTTAGCGCTTACCAGGAATGCGTAGCACCGTGAAGGAGTTGGGTGCCAGCGTGTACGTCACATTCGACGACGATACTTTGAACGACTCCTCCTTGGGCGCCACGTTGGTGGGTTGCTCCAGCGTGTTCACCGCGTTGAGGTCATTGCTGGCCAGCACGGTTGCTTTGCCGGCTTTGCCCAGCTTCTTCACGCCCTGTAGGTTAATGGCTACCGGACGAGCCTCGGTGGAGTAGTTCACCAGCTTCACAATGATTTCGCCGGTTTTGTCGTCGGCCACGGCACTGCTGAAGAGGTTGTCTTGGCCATTCTTGGCGTTGCCAGCGCGCTGCACGGGCAGCATGGTGGTGCCAGGGTTGGTAGAGTACATCTTCTGCACGTAGTAGTTGGGCGTGCCGTATGCTTTCAGGTTGTCAAACCAGATCATGTCGGGCGTCCACTGCCAAGCTTCTACGTGGGCAAATAGCGGCGCGTAAGAAGCCATAACTACCTTGTCGGCATTGCGTTCCAGGCCCGTCATAAAAGCGGCCTCCGAAATGGCGCAATCCCAGCTGTTTTTGTTGTCGGGGCTGCCAATGGCAACACTCTGGGCGGCGTACTCGCCGGCGAAGATCTTGGTGCCGGTGGTGGGGTAGTTGTCGTAGCGGCCTACGTTCTGGCGGAACCAGTCGGGCTTGGCGTAGTAGTGCTCGTCAATTACTTCTGCCTTCAGCTCCCGCAGGCGCTTGCTAGCTTTGTCGAATAGCTCACCATCGGGGCTGGGGCCCGCGCTCGAAACAATGTTGATAGTGGGGTACTTGGCCTTTATGGCTTTCATAAAGGGCTCGTAGCGCTCCAAGTACTGAGGACCCCACTGCTCGTTGCCGATGCCAATGAACTTCAAGTTAAACGGAGCAGCGTGGCCCATGGCTACGCGCTTGGCACCCCAGGGGGAGCTGGCGGGGCCATTGGCAAACTCAATCAGATCTAGGGCGTCCTGAATGAAGGTGTCAAGCGTGGGGTCGTCGGCGTGGTTGTGACCTTCGCCGGCGTTGGGGCCGCTGGTAGCAGTGCTAGTGGTGGGGGCTAGCTCCGCCGAGTTAAACTGGCACGCCATCCCCACGTTCAAAATCGGCACAGGCTCGGCCCCAATGTCTTCGGATAGTTGGAAGTACTCAAAGAAGCCCAGACCGAACGACTGATAATAGTCGGGGGTAGAGCGGTGCTTGAACTCCATGTTCCAGCGGTTGATCAGGGGCACACGCGAAGCCACGTCGCCAATGGTTTCTTTCCACTGGTAGCGCTCATTCAAGGTGCGGCCCTCCACAATGCAGCCACCGGGAAAGCGCAGGAAGCCGGGGTTCATATCCTTTAGCAGCTGCACCAGGTCGGTACGCAGGCCGTTCTCACGGTTTTTGTACGTGTCCTTCGGGAACAGAGAAATCACGTCGATATCAGCCGTGCCCGCGCCGTTGAGCGCCAGCCGGAGCTGCCCTTTGGCTGCCGTAGCCGATGGCTTCATCACAACCGAGTACTTCTTCCATTCGTTGGTGAGACCCGAAACCTGGCTCTGCGCCAGCATTTTGCCTTTCTCGTCTTCCAGCGTTACGGTGAGACCGGTTACGTTGCCTGGGCCGCGCCGCGCGTACACCGAGAAAGTGTACTCGTCGTTCTGCTTCAGCCCCATACCCCGGAAGCCTTCATTAATGAGGCCGGCGTCGGGGCTGGCAGTAGCAGCCGTGAGGCGCGCGAAGTGGTTGTTGGTAGCGCTAATGGGCCGGTCGCTGATAACGGTGTACGTCTTCAGAGCGGCTGCCCCGTTGATGCCTTTCCAGCCGGTTAGATAGTTGTCAGCAATTTCAAACGACTTGTTTTTTACCAGCTCAGGATATAGCCCGCCGTCGGCGGCGAAGTTGATATCCTCGAAAAATAGGCCATACATCGTTTTGGCGATGGGAGCACCCGGCTTATTTACTTGCACAGTAATGGTGTTAGCCGCAGTAGGTTTATTTTGGGCTACTGCTGGGGCTAATCCCAGGCTGCTGAGGGCCACTAGGCCGGTCGTCAGCTGCGCAAATCGGGTGGGAAAATACGTGGGCATAGGTAGATGAAGAGGGAGAAAGGGAAAGTAAGGAACCCTAAAAAAACAAGGCGTATTCGGGAGCAGATGAGCTGCTAATGCCAAGTAAGTCATAACTCACCAGGCACAATCGATTGTGTAAAGTAATGAGAAATTTCTAACATCTTACCTATTTAGTATAAAAAATACCCGGTTAATGAACGTGGGTGCGCATTCGGGAAAAGGTGTAGAACCCTGTTTTCACCCCAAATAATAAGCTAGTGAGTAAATACCTCTGCTCAGATAATAGATAATGCTATCTTTACACAAAGCATTGCGTAGCGAACCGCCATATGGCCCCACGAAAAAAACAAGTCCCGGCTCCCAGTACGACCAGCCCAGTATCCATGGCCGACCTCGCCCGGGAGCTAGGGGTTTCCATGACGACCATTTCGCGGGCCCTGAGCGACCACCACAGCATTGGGCCGGCTATGAAGCAGAAGGTCCTCAAGCTGGCGAAGAAATACAACTACCAGCCCAACCGGTTGGCCTCTGCGCTGCGCAAAGGCAAAAGCCAGCTTTTGGGTATTATCGTACCATATATTGAAGGTCGGTTTTTCCCCTCAGTAGTGCACGGCATTGAAACGGCCGCCAGCAAAGCCGGCTACAACGTAATCATCTGCCAGTCGAACGAGGACGTAGCACAGGAGCGGCGCAACCTGGAGATTCTACTCAGCGCCCAGGTAGCGGGCATTCTGGTGTCCCTTTCACGTACTACCCTCGATTTTCGTCACTTTGATAAGGTGCGCAGCCGGGGGTTGCCCTTGGTGTTTTTTGACCGCATCGTGGAGGGCGACAACGTAAATGCCGTGGTGCTCGACGACCAAGAGGGTGGGTGCCTATCTACGCGCCATCTGCTACAGCAAGGGTGCCGCCGCATTGCCCACCTGGCCGGCCCCCAGCATCTGAACATCTATAAGAATCGCCGCCAAGGCTACCTTGATGCTTTGCGCGAAGCGGGCATACCCGTAGAGGAGGAGCTGATGGTATACACCAACATGACCCAGGAGCAAGGCACCGAAGCTATGCGTAGCCTGCTAGCCCTGCCCTCGCCACCCGATGCCATATTTGCGGCTGGCGACTACTGCGCGCTGGGAGCCTTACAGGAGGCGCAACGCCAAGGCCTGCGCGTACCTCAGGATATTGCCATTTCGGGGTTCAGTAACGAAACCTTCACCGTTATTACAGAGCCTTCTATTACCACCATTGATCAGCGTTGCGAGGAGATGGGGCAAGCCGCCGTGCGGTTGCTGTTAGAGTTAGTTGATGCTGATGGCAACCCCTTTGCCCCTCGGCAAGTATCGCTACGCCCGGAACTGCTCGTGCGCCGCTCCTCCGTACGCCAGCCAGACAACGTAGCTGCTTCGGTGCAGGGCGTGGCGGCGGATGTGCTGCTGCCCCAGTAAGTAATCATGCCGCAAGAGTACCTGCTCTTTGTTGATACGGAAACCACTGGTCTTCCCCGCGGGTGGGACCAACCGTATACGAAGGAGCCCAACTGGCCCTACATTGCGCAGCTTGGGTGGGCAGTTTACACTGTAGGAGGGGAGCAAGTAAAAGCCGATCAGGACTACCTGCTGGTGCCCGCTGGTAGCATGCCGGCCTCGGCCATTGCTATTCATGGCCTCACGCCAGCTTTTCTCCAGGAGCACGGCCAGCCGCCCCACGTGGTGCTGCAACGCCTGCTCAGTGATTTGGAGACCTACCAGCCCCGCGTAATTGGGCATTTTCTGCAGCTCGATTTTCACGTGCTGGGGGCAGCCTTCGAGCGGGCGGGCCTACCCAACCCTTTGCTTGCGCTGCCGCAGTTTTGCACTATGACGGCCACCAAGCCCTCCCTGCCCAATGCCCCGCACGAGCGGCACCTGCGCCTGCACGAGCTGCACGAGCTGTTGTTCGACGAGGCGCTCGAACGTCCGCACGATGCCTACGTAGATGCGCTGGCTACTGCCCGCTGCTTTTTCGAGTTGCAGCGTCGTGGTTGGCTGACCGATGATATCTTGCTGGGCCAGTTGCCCCTGACGGCTCCTGTGGCGCCCGTGCGTAAGCTCGGGTGGCTCTGGGTGCTCGGCGTGGTAGGAGCCGGCTTGTTGTGTATTCTTTACTGGATTCTCTATGGATGACCGCCTCGATTTTCTCCGCACTGTAGAACCGTTTACCGTCTTGCCCGACGAGGTGCTGGCCGGAGTGTAGATCTGCTGCAAGAGGTGTCCTACCCGAAAGAAACCCTGCTCTACCAGCAGGATTCTTCTAAAATCCGCAGCCTGGATATTGTTGTATCTGGAGCCTACGAAACGTTTTTCTACGATAGCGCGCAGCACAAGCGCCTACCCGAAACGTACGGACCCGGCACCTGCTACGGGGGCATGTCCATTCTGCTTAATAAGAAACGCTCCCTCCGCACCGTCATAGCCCGCCGCGACACCCGCGTGCTGCAGCTCCCCCGCCGCGACTTCCGGGCTCTATGCCTGGCTTCGGAGCAGTTCTTTCAGTACTTCACCCACAAGTATGGGGAGCGGATGCTGAACGATGAATACGCCCACTTCGTGAAGCCTGCCAGCCCGCCGGAAGCTAACTTCCTCGTGGCCGACCAGCTATTCTCCCGGCGCATTGAAACGCTGGAAGTGCGCGAGCTGCTGGCGTGCCCCGGCGCTACCCCCATTTACGAAGCGGCCCGCCGCATGGCGGCTGCCAAGGTGAGCTGCCTGTTTGTGACCGACGACGAAACGGGCACTATCAGCGGCTACTGCACCGACATTACCCTGCGCGACAAGGTGATTGCCCAGCAGCTTGACGCGGCGCGCCCCGTGCGCGACGTGGTAGCTACGCCAATTGTGAGCATCAACCAGGGCGCCTACGTGTATGAGGCCATCTTGCTGATGTTCCAAACCAAGACCCGCTACTTGCTGGTGGAGCGAAATGGGCAGTACACGGGCTTCCTGAGCCGCAACAAGCTGCTCAGCGACTTGGCGCAGTCGCCGTTCATGTTCATCCAGGCCGTGAAGCTGGCCCAGAGCACGCGAGAGCTAAAGCGCCGCTGGGAGATGGTGCCTAACATCGTAAACCAACTCCTGACGCGGGGCGTGAAGCCGGAAATCGTGAACCAGGTGATTTCCACCGTGGCCGATACCATTGCCCTTAAGGTGATTGAGAATGTGCTGGCTGAGCACGGCCCGGCGCCGGCCAAGTTTGTGTTTATGGTGCTGGGTAGCGAAGGGCGCAAGGAGCAAACCCTCGTGACGGACCAAGACAACGCCATTATCTACGAGGATAAAGCCAATGAGCAGCGTGAGTTGGTGCGCGCCTACTTTCTGCGCTTCGCCACGGCCGTGTCCGACGAGCTTAACCAGATTGGGCTCCACTTCTGTACGGGGGGCTTTATGGCCAAAAACTCAAAGTGGACGCACTCCCTTTCGCACTGGAAGCGCAACTACCATCAGTGGATGAGCGAATCGAACGTGGAGACGGTGATGCAGTTTGCCACGTTTTTCGACTGTCGCTTTCTCTATGGTGAGGTAGGCCTTATGGACGAACTACAGGCGTTTCTGCACCAAGAGCTGAGTCAGCCCCTCGACCGGTTCCTGTTCTTCATGGCTAAGAATGCTTTGCAGTACGAACCGCCCCTCACATTCTTCCGGGGGTTCCGCACGTTCACCCAGGAAGGCCAGCAGGTATTCGACCTTAAGAAAACCATGAGCCCTATTGTGGACTTGGTGCGGGTATATGCCCTCCAGAACCAGATTTTCCAAACCAACACGGGCGAGCGGCTAGCCCAGTTGCGAGAACGGGGGGTGTTCAAGGAAAAGGAGTACCAGGAGCTGCTGCACGCCTACTACTACCTCATGGGCATGCGCCTTAAAAAGCAGGCTCGCCAACTCATCGACGACCGCGCGGCGCCTACCAACTACCTCGACCCCAAGACGCTGACCCAGGTAGAGCAAGTAACCCTAAAGGAAATCTTCAAGGTCATCACCGACTTCCAGCTGAAAATCAAGGTAAGCTTCACGAAGTCGTTTTAGCAGCAGTACCGGCCCTCGTACCGTCGTTGGCTCTCCCCAAGCACAACCTCAAGTAAGGTTTTGCGGTACAGGATTTTGGCACTATTGCCACCTTTCATCGGGTTGATGCCCCGCTTGTTTTTAGCTTGTTATGGATACGAATCTTCCGGTTACCTCGCAGCCACGCATTGTTATTATTGGCTGTGGGTTTGCTGGCCTGCGGTTAGCCAAGGACTTAGCCGATTCTCCGGTGCAGGTAGTCGTTATCGACCGCAATAACTACCACAACTTTCAGCCCCTACTCTACCAGGTAGCTACCGGCGCCCTGGAAGCCGACAGCATTGCATACCCCATTCGCAAGATCTTCGCCGGCCAAACCAATTTCTTCTTCCGCATGGCTGATGTGCAGCGGGTAGATGCGGAGCGCAATACGGTCGTCACCAACATCGGCGACATTCGTTACGACCACCTTGTTATTGCTACCGGCTCGATCACCAACTACTTCGGACTGGAAAGCTTGGAGCGCAACGCTATGCAAATTAAGAGCGTGCCCAATGCTCTCAACCTACGCAGCTACCTGTTCCAGAACTTTGAGCGCGCCTTGCTGGCGGAGGACCCAGCCCAGCGCCAGGCGCTTATGAACGTGGTAGTAGTAGGTGGCGGCCCTACGGGCGTAGAAATCTGCGGGTCATTGGCGGAAATGCGTAAGGACGTACTGCCCCAAGACTACCCCGAGCTAGACCTGAAGAAGATGGAAATCTATCTGGTTGAGTCCGGGGGGGAGGTGCTGGGGCCCATGTCCGTTGATTCGCAGGTGAAGGCCAAAAAGTATCTGGAGGACATGGGTATTCATTTGCGCCTGAATACCAAAGCCACGCGGTTGGAAGAAGGTAAGCTCTACTATTCCGAAACCGAGTTCATCCGCACTGAAAACGTGATTTGGGCGGCCGGCGTGAACGGGGCTGCCGTGGCAGGCTTGCCCGAAGAGGTAGTAGCCAAGAACAAGCGCATCAACGTGGACACGGTAAACCGCGTGACGGGCTTTAAGAACGTATATGCTATTGGCGACGTCGCCAATATGGTGACGGAAGAAATGCCGCGGGGCTACCCCATGCTGGCTCCGGTAGCCATTCAGCAGGCTGAGCAACTAGCCAATAACTTCAAGCGCCTGCTGCACGGCGAAGCCCTCATGCCCTTCAAGTACTTCAACAAAGGCAGTATGGCTATTGTGGGCCGCAACCGCGCCGTAGTAGACTTGCCGGGCGACAAGCATTTTGGCGGCTTCTTCGGGTGGCTCACGTGGCTGTTCGTTCACTTAATGACGCTGGTTGGCTTCCGCAACAAAGCTGTGACGCTGATTAGCTGGGCCATCAGCTACTTCAGCTCTGATAAAGCCCTACGTCTCATTATCCGCCCCTACAAGCGCAACGACTTCAAGGATGATAAAGGGAAGAACACGGCCCAGCACAACGCTTCTACGCCCCAGTATAACCCCTCCGTGCCAACCCCAACGGCACCCGTGGTGGGTGGGTAAGCACGCTCCCGAAGTGCAAGACTAGTCTGGTTAAGGTAGTCCTTGGTTTTTCGGAATTACCCAACTGGGTAGCGAAGAGCGAGGGTATATAGCCAGTGATAAAGCCGAAAGGTGCATGACCAGAGCCGCAACGTTGGGGCCTGCCGTGCGTCTTTCGGCTTCTCTGTGCTACCTTTTACTTATGAACAACCTGTATTCTCTGCTCACGGGCGCGTGCCTGCTGCCCGCCCTTGCCCTGGCGCAGGTGGCCGCGCCGGCTCCGCATCCCCTCACCGCCCGCGACTTGCAGCAACTGCGTGACGTACGCGACGCCCACTTCTCGCCCGATGGGCAATGGGTGACTTATGTAGTGAGCCAGCCCGACACGGCCGCCGACAAAGCCAACGCCGACGTCTGGATGGCCCGTTATGACGGCACCCGCAACTTGCGCGTAACCACCAGCCCCGACAACGAAACCAGTCCACGCTTCTCGCCCGATGGCACCTACCTCAGTTTCCTGTCGAGTAGGGGGGAGGGCGAAGATGGACACGCCCAGCTCTGGCTGCTGAACCGCAACGGTGGTGAGGCGGAGAAAGTCACCAAGCTCAAAGGCAGCGTGTCTGACTACGTGTGGGCTCCGGATGGCAAGCGCCTGGCCTTGATTATCCGCGATGCCGACCCGGACTCGTTGACTCAAGTGCAGCGGGCCCGCAAGAAAACGCCTCCGGTCATCGTCATCGACCGGTTCCAGTTCAAGCAGGATGTAGATGGCTACCTCAACAAGCAGCGCCAGCACCTCTACGTGTTCGATGTGGCTACTCGCAAGCTGGTAAGCCTGACTTCTGGCCGCTACGACGAGCACCTGCCCGCCTGGAGCCCCGATAGCAAGCAGCTGGCTTTCGTGAGCAAGCGCGGCGACGACCCCGACCGCCACGATAATTACGACCTCTACGCCATTGACGCCACTCCTGGCGCGCAGCCCCGCCAGCTTACTACCACCGACGTGGCCGACAGTGCCCCCGGAGGGTGGAGCGGGCGCCCAGCGTGGAGCCCTGATGGCAAGCAGATTGCCTTTGTGGAGGGTGCTGCTAAGGAGCTGCTCGTGTATGGCCTGCACCAGTTGGCCGTAGTGCCTGCTACCGGCGGCACGCCCAAGCTGCTCACTCAAGGCCTAGACCGCAATACCGGTAAACCACAATGGTCCAAGGATGGCAAAAGCCTGTACTTTCTCCTGGAAGACGATCGGGCCCAGGTGCTGGCCCGGGTGCCCGCTGCGGGGGGCAAGGTGGAGCGTCTGTTGGACGGTCAGCGCGAAATAACGGAGTTTGAGCTAGGGCCCAAGGGCCAAATGGTGGTTGTAAACAGTGAGCCTCAGCTACCCGACGAAGTCTTTGCTTTCGAGAAAAAGAGCTTACGGCCATTGTCGAAGCAGAATGACGCTTGGCTGAAAACCGTGCAGTTGGGCGCGGTGGAGCCCATTCAGGCCAAGAGCAAGGACGGTACCATGGTGAGTGGCTTTGTCGTGAAACCCGTGGGCTACCGAACTGGTCAGAAATATCCCACAGTGCTGCGCATTCACGGCGGCCCAGTGTCGCAGTTTGCCTATGGCTTTGCCCCCGAGTGGCAGCTGCTGGCGGCCCATGGCTACGCCGTGGTAGCCAGCAACCCCCGCGGTAGCTCCGGCCGCGGCCTCGATTATTGTAAAGCCATTTACGCCGACTGGGGCAACAAGGACTCCGAAGATGCGCTGTCGGTGGTGGAGTATGCCGTGCAGCAAGGCCTTGCCGATCCGACCCGCCTGGGCGTGGGAGGCTGGAGCTACGGCGGCATCCTCACCGACCACATCATTGCCCGCGACAAACGCTTTAAAGCGGCCACCAGCGGCGCTGGCATTGCCAACGTGCTAGCTGGCTACGGCACCGACCAGTACATCCGTGACTACGAAACAGAGCTGGGTACACCCTGGGACCACCCCGATGTGTGGATGCGCATTTCCTACCCCTTCTTCCACGCCGGCCAGATCAGCACACCCACGCTGTTTCTGTGCGGGGAGAAGGACTTCAACGTGCCCCTGCTGAATACCGAGCAGATGTACCAGGCTTTACAGAGTCTGAAGGTGCCTACGCAGCTTATCATTTACCCCGGTCAATTCCACGGTATCAGCAAACCGAGCTACGTGAAAGACCGCTACGACCGGTACCTAGCCTGGTACGATAAGTACCTGAAAACCGGAACGGCTACCGCCGGCGGGCAATAAATTACTGCACTTCTACCAGAAAAGGCCCGGCTTTACAAAGTCGGCCTTTCTGGTAGAAGGCTAACTGCCAATACTGTGCTCTTTCTACTGATTGTAGTCGCTTAGCGGCAGGGCGAAGAGGATATGTTTTCTAAGTACATGATCTTCCCATGCTGGGGGCAAAGGGTGATGACGGGGCCTAGGGCAGCAAGCTCATCCTGGGTGGCTAGTCGCGCCCTAAAGGAAAGCTCGCGCCCAGCTTGTCGGTACGCTGCGGGCACATTTATCGCGCTTATCACGTATTCCGCGGCTCCGGTAGTGGAATTGACTTGCGTTTGCGCTTCTGGAATAGCGCGGTTGAGCTGGATAAAATAACCGGCATTGGCCGCTACTCCACAGTCAGGGCCCAATACTACCCCATCCAAACAATCCAATCCTGGCTCATCCCCGCCACATTGCCAGGCGCTAAGTAGAAGAGTGCAGCACAGCAGGCTACCAAGGCGACGTAATGCGATGGGGAAGTTCATAGTCATAACCAGGTAATGTTATCGTGTGGATGCTCTGGCAACCTGCTAGGTTGCATGACTACGTAAGTTGCTCCATTACACCGCAAACTCACTCAAGGCGCGGTACACATCGTAAATGCTCTTATCGTCGCGGAAGGTCTTGCTGATGGGTGCTGCCTGGCCACGCACCCAAATCTTGAGCTCCGCCTCAAGGTCGAAGTGGCCGGTGGTTTCCATGCTGAAGCGCTCTATGCTGCGGTAGGGGATGGTTAGGTACTCCCGCTTTTTACCAGTCACGCCTTGCTTATCCACTAGAATCAGGCGCTTGTTGGTGAACACCATCAGGTCTCGAATGACGGAGTAGGCGCTCCGTACCTGCTCGCCGGGGGAAAGTAACTGGCTGAGCTCTAGCTGAATCTCATTGGCATCGTTGGCAGAGGCATTGCCTAGGAAGGCGTCGAGAAGTCCCATAGTAAACACACGTGAAGGTGGAAGAATGCGTCAAACTAACAAGAAAATACACGAGGCAAACTAAGCTAATGCAGTGTGTCAGCAGCGCACTAACAAAGCAGGCATGGTGAACACCATGCTACATAAGTGCTATTAGATAGTATTTATGTGATAATGTAAATTGACTTATTGTAAGATTCAGTGGTTGCTTTGAGTGTTAATAACGGGTAGTACTGTATTTGAAAAAGATAATTATTATGATGTAATAATAGAAAGCTGTATACCCGCTAAAGAGCCGATTAATGCCGTTGAAAATAAATTTTAAGCTGTTAATAGCTGATACATAACATTATAGTAACATAAGGCAAGGGTTAATTTTATAGGTATAATTCAATTTAATAAAAAGAGATATACCTTTGCGGCCCTTTTAAAAAAGGGGCTTTTTTCAACAAATATTTATCTATGAGTAACTTACGTTTACGCCATTTGGTGTTGCTGATTCTGACGTTACTGTCAGCGAGGTTGGGCATGGCGCAAAGCACCACTGCTGCCATGAGCGGCACGATTACCGACCAGTCGGGTGCAGGCCTGCCTGGGGCAACAATTATTGCGGTGCACAACCCTACCAACACCCAATATATTGCTCCTACTAACTCAGAAGGCCGTTTTAACCTGCAGAACATGCGGGTAGGTGGTCCCTATAGCGTACGAGTAACGTTCATTGGGTATAAGGACGTAACCCGCGAAAACATCTTCTTGAGCTTAGGACAGAACCAGCGTCTCGATATCAACCTGAGCGAGGCCACGGAACAGCTGGCAGATGTACTCGTAAGCACCCGTCGCGATGGGGTTATGAATGCTAGCCGAACTGGTGCGGAAACCCGCATTTCGCGTGAGCAGCTGCAGCGCCTACCTACCCTGAACCGTTCCCTGAACGACTTCACCCGCCTTACGCCCCAGGCGAATGGTGGCACTAGCAACTCGATTGGCGGCGCCAATAACCGCTACAACAATATTACCATTGACGGTGCGGTAAATAACGACGTGTTTGGTCTGGCCCCCAGCGCTACTCCCGGTGGGCAGGCGGGCACCCAGCCCATTGCTCTGGACGCTATCCAGGAAATTCAGGTGGTTATTGCTCCCTACGACGTAACCCTGGGTAACTTCACCGGCGGTGGTATCAACGCCATTACCCGCTCGGGCTCGAACGACTTCTCAGCCTCGATCTACGGCTTTGGCCGCAACCAGAACACTATTGGCAAGAGCGTGACGGAGCCCCGCACAAAGGCCGACGAGTTCTACAATTACCAGACCGGTGCCCGCGTAGGTGGCGCGCTGGTGAAAGACAAAGTCTTCTTCTTCCTGAACGGTGAAATTGCCCGTGCCAGCACGCCGCTGGGCTTCGACCCCGGAACCTCGGCTTCCGGCATCAACCCTGCCACGTTGGCCGGGGTAGCTGCATACGCCAAGCAGCGCTATGGCTACGAAGTGGGTAACTACGGCAGCGTAACCAACCGCACCGAAAGCAACAAGGTCTTCGGTCGTCTGGACTTCAACATCTCCGAAAACCATCAGCTGACCATCCGTCACAACTATGTAGAGGCCTTCGCCGACAACCTGACTCGCTCTTCCATCAACTTCCGCTTCGGCAACAACGGCTACCGTTTCAGCAACGTTACCAATAGCTCGGTGGCAGAATTGAACAGCCGCCTCGGCCGCTTCTCCAACAAGCTGTTGCTAAGCTACAGCCGCATTCGTGACCGTCGGGATACCCGTGGCACCCTGCTGCCTTCCTTCACCATCTCCGACAACGGCAATACGTACATCTTCGGTACGGAGCGGAGCTCGGCGCTGAACAGCCTGAACCAGGACATTGTAGAAGTAACCGACAACCTGACGGCCGCTTTCGGTAAGCACACTGTCACGGTAGGCACGCACAACGAGGCCTTCAAGTTCCGCAACCTGTTCATTGCTGATGGCAATGGTGCTTACACGTTCTCCTCGCTGCAGAACTTCTACCAGGACAAAGCTACCCGTGTACAAGCGGCTTACCCCACCACCGGCGACGGCGCTGCGGCTTTTAAAGCCATGCAACTGGGCTTCTATGTGCAGGATCAGTACTCGCCCATCGAGAACCTGCGCCTGACCGCTGGCCTACGCCTCGACGTGCCCGTGTTTACCGACAAGCCCGTGTATAACCCCCGCGTGGCTAGCCAGACGGCTTTCGCCAAATACGGCGACATCAACACCGAGAACATGCCGAACGGCCAGCTGCTGTGGGCACCTCGCCTGGGCTTCAACTACGACGTGAACAATGATGCGAAAGTGCAGCTGCGCGGCGGTACGGGTATCTTCACGGGCCGCGTGCCCTATACCTGGATTGCCAACAGCTACACCAACAGCGGCATGATTCAGGGCAACCTCGACATCAACAACGCCTCGTACAACTCGGCTAACCCCAACACCCCCCGCTACCTCTCGACCATCGAGACGGACATCAGCAAAATCCCGACTACCTACAGCTCGGGTGCTGCCAAAACGGCCCAGATCAACACGCTGTCGAAGGAGTTTAAGCTGCCCCAAGTGTGGCGCTCGAACTTGGCCGTGGACTTCCGCCTCCCCGGCGACGTGCTGGCTACCCTGGAAGCCGTGTACTCGAAGACCATCAACGACATCTACTACCAGGATGCTAACCTGGCGGCTCCCATTGGCAAACTGGCCGGCCCCGACCAGCGCCCCGTGTACGCCGGTGGCAACGCCCGCCGCGTAGATCAGAACTTCACGAACGTGTATGTGCTGCAGAACACCAACAAGGGTTTCCGCTACAACCTCACGGGCCAGCTGCAGAAGCAATTCTCGGATGGACTGAACACGATGGTGGCCTACACCTATGGTAAGTCGAAAGACGTGAACAGTGGCTTCAACACTACAGCTTCGTCGAACTTCGGCTTCAACCAGATCATCACCGACCCCAACAACCCAGCGCTGAGCTACTCGCTCAACGACCGTCGTCACCGCTTGCTGGCTACGGCTGGTTACACCTTCCACTACGCCGGCGACAAACTGGCTACCACTATCTCGGCGGTGTACGAAGGCCTCTCGGGCCAGCCGCTCACCTACGTGTACGGCAACAGCACCGACCTGAACGGCGACGGCAACAACGGCAACGACCTGATCTACATACCCCGCGATGTACGCGACGCCAACGAAATCAAGCTGGTAACCACCGACAACCGCACCCTGGCGCAGGTACAGGATCAGCTGGAGGCCTTCATCAACAACGACCCCTACCTGCGTAGCCACCGGGGCCAGTACGCTGAGCGTTTTGCCGCTCGTCTGCCTTGGACGCACCAAGTGGATATCCGCGTAGCCCAGGACTTCAATTTCCAGGCCGGCGGCAAGAAGAACACCCTGCAGGTGACATTCGACGTGATTAACGTAGGCAACCTGATCAACAATGAGTGGGGCCGTCAGTACTCGGTACAGAACAATGCTACCGAACTGCTCCGCGTAGAAGCCACAGGCAACGGCGTGCAACCTACCTTCTCATTCCCCCGCACCATTGCTACCCGCACTAACGCCTGGGATATTTCTACCCTGGCGTCACGGTGGCAGGGCCAGCTGGGTGTGCGCTACATCTTCAACTAAGCGCTACCTAGTACTACTCCGCATGAAAAGCGGCCGGCGAAATTCGCCGGCCGCTTTTTTTATATGGCCTAGACCTACATAAATATCAATTTAAGCTCTCGTAAGGCACCAAAAGGTTGACTAGCGTCTCATCGCTCTTCAATCGAATACCATCTTTTTGCATTCCAAATTTTCCTAAGCATAGGGTGGATACCACACCATTGGAATACTTAAAATCAGCTTGAGCTCTGACATCTAACCCTGTATTGACCGTGTCTGCGCGCAAGGATGATGCACGGTTATCTATTTGAGATAAAATGGCGGGTTTAGTTATTTCAGTAGTTCTAGCATCATCAAACTGCTTCAAAAATCCTTGACAGCTAATAGCCATGAAGGTGTGAATGTCAAAATTGACTGATCGAACCCTAACATATACAAGTGTAGGCCTATCTGAATGGAGAATATGTATAATTTCTTCGCTAGCAGCTTTCGGTTGACAAGACAATAAGGCAAGTGCCAATAATATCTGGGTAAAATTGATCTTCATAGCTAGAGTTGCATCAGTAGCTTATAAACAAGCCAGCAAAACAAAAACAGCCGGACCTAACGGCCCGGCTGTTCAAATCTAACAGGAAGGAAGCTTAGTTGCCACCGGTAGCACCGGTAGTGCCACCGCTCTGCTTGGGCTGCTGCGACGACACATTGCGCTGCTGCATGGGGTTCTGGGGAGCGGCCTGCTGTTGCTGCTGGAACAGTTCGAAGCGGGAAGGCGCCAGCTTGCGCGGGAAACCATTGTTCGAGAGGTCTGTGTCGGCGGTTTGCAGGTAGGGGTCGAGGGTGAACGAGGCCACGGGCTTTTCGGTGATGAACACCTTGGTCACCTCGGCGTTGTTGCGGCGCCAGATTTCGGCGGGGATGTTCACTACTTCGTTCGTGCCGTCGGCGTAGGTCATCTGAATGATAACGGGCATCACTAGGCCACCCAGGTTCTTCAGGTCAACCTGGTAGTAGTTCAGGCCCTTCTTCAGGATCTCCTGCTGCTCGGGCTTCAGCTTCGATACGTACTGCTGGTAGCGGGCCTTATCGGTTTCCGATACCGCCAGCGGGTCGTAGTTGTTGTAGAAGTCCTTCAGCTCAGGGCGCTCGTCTACCAGGGTTTTGCTGATGTCCTGGAGGTTGCGCTGCTGGGAGAGGCTCTTGGGAGCGGCGTTCAGTTCCTCGCGGCGGGCGGCATTCTCAATGTCGGGGTTCTTGGAGTCGACTTTGTACCACTGCACGTTTTCGATGCTCATGTCGGTGTGCTCGGTGCCGTAGAACCAGCCGCGCCAGAACCAGTCGAGGTCAACGCCCGAAGCGTCTTCCATAGTGCGGAAGAAGTCGGCGGGCTTGGGGTGCTTGTAGGCCCAGCGCTGGGAATAAGTTTTGAAGGCGTAGTCGAAGAGCTGACGGCCCATTACGGTTTCGCGCAGAATGTTCAGGGCGGTGGCGGGCTTGCCGTAGGCGTTGTTGCCCAGCTGCAGCACCGTCTCCGAGTTGGTCATGATGGGGTTCTGCAGGTTCGGGTTCATGGCCATGTAGGGCACAATCTGAGCCGGCTCGCCGCGGCGCGAGGGGTAACCCCGTTCCCATTCCTGCTCCGTGAGGTACTGCATGAAGGTGTTCAGGCCTTCATCCATCCAGGTCCACTGGCGCTCATCGGAGTTCACAATCATCGGGAAGAAGTTGTGGCCTACCTCGTGGATAACTACCGAAATCAAACCATACTTCGTGGCCGAAGAGTACGTGCCGTCAGCCTCGGGGCGGTAGCCGTTGAAGCAGAGCATAGGGTACTCCATGCCGCCGATGGGGCCGTGCACGGAAATAGCCACCGGGTACTCGTAGGGGATGGTGAACTTAGAGTAGGTCTTGAGGGTGTGCGCTACGGCCTGCGTGGAGTACTGGCCCCACAGCGGGTTGGCCTCCTTGGGGTAGTACGACATGGCCACCACCGGCTTGCCTTCTACCTTCAAACCCATAGCATCCCAGATGAACTTCCGCGAAGAAGCCCAGGCAAAGTCACGCACGTTTTTGGCATCGTACACCCAGGTCTTGGTGCCTTTGGCGCGCCCTTGCTCGGCCTTAGTGGCCTCGTACTGCGTCACAATCACCACTGGCTTCGAAGAAGTTTTAGCCTGGTTGAAGCGCTGGCGCTGCGTAGAGGTCAGCACCTGGTCGGGGTTCTGCAGGGTACCGGTGGCGCCTACCACGTGGTCGGCGGGAGCCGTAATGGCCACTTTATAGTCACCGAAGGGCAGCGTGAACTCACCCTGGCCTAGGAACTGCTTGTGCTGCCAGCCGTTCACGTCGTCATAGACGGCCATGCGGGGGTAGAACTGGGCAATTTCGTAGAGGTAGTTCTTGTCCTGCTCGAAGTACTCGTAACCCGAGCGGCCACCCGTTTTCTTCTGGTCGTTTACTGTATAATGCCACTTCACCGTAAACGTTACGGACTGCTTGGGGGCCAAAGCCTGGGGCAGGTCCACGCGCATCATGGTGTAGTTGATGGTGTGGGGCAACTGCTTATTGCCGCCCTTCATCCGGATGTCGTCGATTTTGAACGAGCCGTCGAAGCTGGTGCGCTCCAGGTACTCCAGCGTCTGAAACGACATCTTATCCCGCAGCTCCGCCGTTTGCGTGGAGGCCGTCATCGACTTGGGGTCGTAGATGTTGGCGTCGAGCTGCAGCCACAGGTAGTTGAGCTTGTCGGGCGAGAGGTTGGTGTAGGTGATATCCTCGGTGCCGCTGATGCTCTGGTCGGCATCGTTGAGCGTCACTTTGATATTGTAGTCGGCGCGCTGCTGCCAATAGTCGCGGCCGGGGGCGCCGGAAGCAGTCCGGTAGGTGTTGGGGGTCGGCAACTCTTGGCCGAGCTGCGCAAATTTGTCGGTTCCGGAGTTGGTGTTCTGCGCCACGGCCGGGGCGGCCAGCAGCGCAACCAGCCCGGCGGCCAGCAGAGTAGGTTTCAACATAGAGAGGAGGGGAAAAGCCCGCAAAGAAAGCGAAGATACGCACCAGTACCGGGGATACCCGCGCGTGCCGCGAAAGACACGCACAGGTGGGAGCGTTGCACAAGTGTAGCCCCATTTAGCCGATAAAGTGACAAATTAATGTCATAGCGCTCCGCATGCGCTAGTCACGTGCCGCAACAGGAGGCGTACCCTACGTGGGGCTTTTCCTACAACTGCCCCAAGAGCAAGACAACAGCAATGCCCAACGCCGCGCCGCTAGTTACCAAAAGCCAGTCGCGGCGGGCAACATTAACGACGCGCAGCAGCACAAAGCCCAGCAGCAAAATGAGGCCTACAATAACTAGTTGACCTAGTTCCACGCCAATATTGAAACTGAGCAGTTCCAGCACGGGTCGGCTCTGGCGGCCCAGCAGTTCGCGCAGGTAGCTAGAGAAGCCCAGGCCGTGAATCAGCCAAATACGGCAGCCAGCAGATTAGGTAGGGTGAGGATGATAGCATCGGAGCGTCGCCGCTCACTGGGGCGGGCAGAAGGCTTGCCCGCGCGCGCCAGATTCAGCAGGCAGGTGAGCACAATAGTTACCGGAATCAGCACCTCAATCAGCTTTGGCGAGTAGCTTACCACGTTCAGGGTAGCTAGCGCCAGCGTAAGGGAGTGGCCCACCGTGAAACTTGTGACCAAGGCTACCACTCTACGCCAGTCTTGGAGCACATAGGGGGCGCAGAGGGCCAGCAGAAACACGAGGTGGTCGTAGGCCTGCAGGTTGAAAATGTGGTGAAACCCGAGCTGGAGGTAGGTCGAAAAAACAGACAACGACATTGTGCAAAGCTACAAGATGGCAGTCAGCAAGCAGTACCGGCGCGTTTTCGGGTCTGGCGGTACCTGCACCCTAGAGGGGTAGGTACCAACAAAGAAAACGCAACAGTATAGTGCTTATTCAATACTAAGTACTGGTATTTTTCGGTAGCTACCCTTCCTAAACTAACTAGGGCGGCAGCGGAATGTCTGCTAACACTTAGTAGCTGGGCAATAGAGCTAAAGCAAAAGAGGCCTTGCCAACGCTACCGTGACGCCTTTGGGTTGCTTGCTCACGGTAGCTGTGCTATATGGCTCCTTGACTAATAGACGCGTGTTCGCTCACTTAGCACCTTAATGGCGCCTGCGAAAAACCGGAGCATTATTTGAGTGGGCTACTTCTGCTTATATGGCTCAATGGCCTTGGGCATGTGCCGTTTACTTTTCACTTTATCCTTATTCGTTTACATGACCATTTCTATCACCCTCACGCCCGGCGCGCGGGTGCTACTCTGTTTTTATCCGTGGCGCTTACATTGGTGGCCCAGGCGCAAAACGTGGTTGTAAAGGGCGACGTCATTACCGTCGATAAGAAGCCCTACGCCAAGCTCACCAAGGTGGGGAGCATGATGATGAAAGACTTCACCTTGCTCACGCTTGATGATAAGGAGGTGATGAAAGCCAAAGGCAACATCACTTCTTTGCCCAACAATGAAACGTTTATCTACTACATGATGACGTTTCAGCCCGGTGGCGAAACTGCTGAGATGGGTAAGACCGGGCTGAACTTCGCCCAACAGCTAGCGGAGGCCCTGGTGAAAAATGAGGTGATGCGCGACGGGCAACCTAACCCCGATGGTATTAAGCGCTTCACGGAAGCCTACGGCGAAAAGCTCTCGGCCAAGTACGCAGCCGAAACCGCAGCTCAGAACAATGCCAAGCCCCTGGAGTACCAAATGGTAGAGCGTGCCCGCCGCGGCCCGGCCGCCATTGCTTTCAATAAGCGCACCCAGCGCACCGAAATTATCCAGGATGACAAGGTGATTGGTTACCTCAGCCCCATAAGCAATGATAAGGGGCGTTCCAATTGGGCAGTGGTGTTACCCGACGGCCTCACTATTGCGGAGGTCAATATTGAGGCCTGGATGGCCGACTCTCCCGGTGCCCGTGACATCACCTATAAAATGCTGGTGAAGAAGGACAACAAGTACCACAATCGCTCCGCCGTGGGAGGGGTAAGGGCCGCCCAGCAAGACGCCGTGCAGTACCTCGTACTAGGTGGGTACCTGTAAGCCACTACCGGCACTAAGCGGTTGTCTGCTGAGTAAGAAGCAGCAAGCCTGGTACCTGGGGTAATCCGCTTAGCACTAGTAGTTTTCAACTCGAAAGTGCTGTTCTGCTTCAGAACAGCACTTTGTGTTTGTATACCTGCCCCCATAAATAGGGGTAAGGGTAAGGTGGTGGTAATTATTATTTTATGCGGTGAAATATATAGCCAATAAAGAAGTTATATATTCGGCGAGTCAAGTTATTCTACCATATTTCCTTCGTTCAATGAAACTAACTTTAGTTGCCCTAATGCTATGGCTAGCGGCCAGTAGTACGTGTTTTGCCCAGCAAACTGCGCCTTCTCCGGCAAACTCAGTAGGTGCGTATCAAGCGGGTAGTGTATCGGATAGCACACGGCAAGTACTACACCGGCTTTTCAAGCGCGGCCGGCTGTATGGTACAATTGGCGCAGTGGCGGGCGGAATGGTGGTAGCAGGAGCTACTAGTTATGTAGCCAGAGGAGAGGGAAACTGGCAGACAGGAATAGATTACGTCTTAGGAACTAGTGCCTTGGCATCGGGGCTGACGATTAGGGTTCTGTTTAGCCGTCGTAATGAGCGGAAGCTGTTGGAAGACTTGGCGCAGGGAAAACCGCTACCCGACTATGTAGTGCAGTGGCTGCCTTTCGCGCAGAAAAGAAAGAAATAAAGCCCACCCACAGGCATGTGTTGTACAAGCAAGCTTCCTAAGGCCTGCTCTAGCAGCAGTATGCCCCATTAATACTGATTATGGATGCCATTACCCGTTGGTATGGTCTACTAATTAGATGATTGTAAAAGAATTTCGTCCTGTCTACTCCACCCAAAAACACGCAACTCAGAAGACACTTTTTCAACTCATATGCAGACAGCCATAATGCGAAGCGACGCTCGGAACTACACAATAGATATGCTGAGAGCCATAGGCGCATTCTGCGTGATCATGCTTCACATGCCCTACTCGGACCTGAGTGCCAAAGGCGTTTCTGCCATGTCCTTGTGCGCTAGGTGGGCCGTGCCTTTCTTTTTTCTGGTAAGTGGCTACTTCTTCGAAAAGAAAAGCAAAGCCAATCTAGATCAGGCCTTCATGCATGTGCTGAAAAATCTAGTCGCAATATTTGCACTTGCCAATATTGTGTACCTGTTCATTGCCCTGAAAACCGAGTACTACACGGCCGCTGATATTTTTTCGGTTAAATCCCTAATCCTGGGCGACTACATTCACCTATGGTTTATTGGGTCCATGATTTTTGGGTACATCACGTTGTGGTTTTTCTTGTCTTTGAAGATGGAAAAACTACTTCCGAGTGTTGCCGCCGGTACTCTGGTATTTATTCTGCTCTATAGCCCCTATTCTGTGCTGACGGGCCCCTACGTGGAGGGCCATTTATCCAGATTTCTGCTGTCCATTCCCTTTCTATTTATTGGGTTTATGTACTCCAGATTTCACCTGGAACAGCGGTTTAGCAAGTGGTTCAGCGTGGGTATGATGGTGGCTGGCTTTGCGCTACAGTACATTGAGAGCTATATCCTATTTTCTTTCCGCAAGGAAGGCCTGTTCGCCCACGAGTTCCTGTTCGGCACGTTCCTGTTCTCCATGGGCGTCTTTATGCTGTCCTTCGCCATTGTAACCCCCAAGGACACAATTCTCTCCAGGATAGGCCGGAATTATTCTTTGATGATCTATTTATATCACCCATTGCTAATTGTCGTTACCTTTTTTGCTATCAAGAAAGTAGGCTTGCAAAATTCCAGCTACACCCTGTGGTTTAACCCGGTGTTGATATTTATGGCTACGCTCTTAATAGTTAAATTTTTATCGAATAAATATCCGAATGTGTATAAAGTAATTAGTGGACGGGTATAATAAACGTATTCATAATGCAACTTGCTGTTAGAACGTAATTCTGAGCAGTCACAAATAAGTTTCTCTACTAATAAGAAACCCCACCGGTGCAGTACCGGTGGGGTTTCTTATTGGTTTTACACATTCAGTGCTACCAGTGCTACCACTCCACGCATGACAAAGCCGTGTGTAAATAAGTGCTGGTAGCTGGGCTTAATGGTCCCCTTCCCCGCTCAGGTCCGCCCCAATCATCACGATGCGGGAGGGGGCACCTCCTACACTAAAGGTATGCTTCTCGGCCAGGGTAGCTTTGTCCAGCATGTGCACTTTTCCCTGCGTGGCGTTCGTGATATACACATGGGTCTTAGTAGCCGTGAGGAAGGGCACTACCGTGGCCACGTCGGGCAGCAGCCCCGTGAGCGACTTGTCTATTTTCTTTGCTCCAGTAGCACCATCAAATATAGAAAGCTTGCCATCGGCCTGTAAAACCAAGATGTCTTGGCCAGCCGCATCGTATACCGCGCGGGTATACTGCGTGATGCCACCCAGGCTTGTAAAGGTTTTTGCTACGGGATTTACCATGTGCAGACCAGCCGTGGCACTCATGCCCAAGAATGTTTTGGCAGATGCTCCATAGCTGAGGCTAGACAGCCAGTTCGAGCCAAAGCTAGCTGGGTAGGGAATTAGCTCTTGCTGACCGGAACTCTGAACCTTAAGAATGCCTTGCGGAGTGCCAAACACGGCCACGGAGCCATCGGTAGCGTTGCCGTGAATGTTGGTTACCGCAATACCAGAAGGGCTACCTACTTCGTTGCCCTGCGCGTTAACAATCTTTACCCGCCAAGGAGTAGCACCAGTTGTAGCCTTATCTGAGACGGCGTAGGTATTATTGGCAAACGTGATTACAGCGCCATGATGCGCACTTCCTACTGGTACCGCAGTGGTAGTAGTAGCTGAATGCAACTGTGATTCATTTGTGGTGTGCAACTTGCCATCGCCATCCCCGAAGATAGCAATGCTGCTACCCTGCACAGTGAAATGGGCGGGCTTCACAGCGGCTGATTTTGTGAGAGCCCATTTGGGGGTGCCCTTCGTGTGGGCATGGTCGCCGTGAGCTTCAATGCCACTATCAAAAAACTCTACCGAGTTATTGGCACCCGACACAAAAGCGGCAAAACGCCCGCTACCCGTTGGGTACAGTGTGGCACCGCCAAAGCTAGCTTGAAAGCTTTCCTGTGCCTTTTTCTTTGGGTCGAGTAGATGTACGGCGGTACTCGTTTGGTCGGCCACTAGTAGCCGCACGTGCTGACTTTCAGTTTTCTCCGGCGTCACTACCTCCGAGTCATTTTTGTCGCAGGAGGAGAACGCACTGCCTAGAAGCAAGGCTGTGGCCGGATAAAGAATAGTACGGGTTACTGTTTTCATGAGAATAAGGGAAGGATGAATGAGGCACGAAGGTATATATGAAACAATGTTGCATAAATTAAAATATAGTTAAAAAGGCCCTGCTACTTACAAATAGCAGGGTATATCATTTGTAAAGCGCGCAAGTAGTACCGAAAAGCAAAGCAAATAGTGGCTCAAAGCAGCGCATACCAGTACTGCCACTCCATGATAGTAGCCTTTAATAGACAGGCGCTTGACTGCTGAAGGCTACTTCGGAACTCCGAAATTGCTCGCCTTGAAGTCGAGCACAACAGTGTTGCTAACGAAGAAGATGTTGTCCGTGAGAGCATCTATGTTCTCATTCGCGTTAAATGGGTAGATGCTGGTTGCGGTTAAACCATGTCTTATACTTGGGCAGCTTCCGCTATCCTAAGTAAGCGTCTTGCTGCATGGTTGCGCCGTAGCAAGGTACTTGCTCTCCTCAGGAGGTTGTGCAGCCGTTGCCTGACACTAGTTTAAATACGCAAAAGCCCCGCTGGCACTGTGCCAGCGGGGCTTTTGCGTATTTAACAATGGGTATTTTACACGCCTGGGATTTCCACGTCCACGTTCACGAAACGAATCTGCTCGTCTTCCAGCACGGCTTCCACCACGGCGTCTTTGCTCACGCGGCCCGAGAGGATATCTTTCGACAGCTCATTGAGCACAAGGCGCTGCAACACCCGCTTCAGCGGCCGGGCCCCGAACTGCGGATCGAAGCCCTGCTCGCCGAGGTAGTCGAGCACCTCGTCGGTGGCTTCCAGGCGGATGCCAGCTTCTTCCAAGCGCTGCTGAATCTGCCGGAACTGGATGTCCACGATCTTGCGGATTTCCTTACGCTTGAGCGGCTGGAACATCACAATCTCGTCGATGCGGTTCAGAAACTCGGGACGCATGTGGCCTTTGAGTCGCTCCACCACTTCCTCGCGGGTACGGTCCACCACTTCGTCGTGGTTGTACTCATTCAGTTCTTTGAAGTTCTTCTGAATGATGTCGGCGCCCGTGTTGGAGGTCATAATGATGATGGTGTTCTTGAAGTTCGCCACCCGGCCTTTGTTGTCGGTGAGGCGGCCATCATCGAGCACCTGCAGCAAGATATTGAACACATCGGGGTGCGCCTTCTCTATTTCGTCGAGTAGAATTACCGAGTACGGCTTGCGGCGTACGGCCTCGGTCAACTGCCCACCTTCGTCGTAACCCACGTAGCCGGGAGGCGCCCCAATCAGGCGCGATACAGCGTGGCGTTCCTGGTACTCGCTCATGTCAATGCGAACCATGCTGTTCTCATCGTTGAACAGGTACTCGGCCAGGGCCTTCGCCAGTTCGGTTTTACCCACGCCGGTAGTACCCAGGAAGATGAACGAACCAATCGGGCGCTTGGGATCTTGCAAACCGGCGCGGGAGCGGCGCACGGCATCAGAAATGGCCGCAATGGCTTCCGTCTGGCCAGCTACACGCTTGCCTAGCTCTTGCTCCAGGTTCAGCAGCTTCTCGCGGTCCGACTGTAGCATCTTGCTTACCGGAATACCAGTCCACTTGGCTACTACCTCGGCAATGTCCTCGGAGGTTACCACTTCCTGCAGCATCGAGCCGCCGTCTTTGCCTTTGTCGGCTTCGGCCTGGGCCTGTAGCTCTTTTAGCTTGGCTTCGGCTTCCTGAATCTTACCGTAGCGCAGCTCTGCCACGCGGCCGTAGTCGCCCTGGCGTTCGGCCTGATCGGCTTCCAGCTTGTAGCGCTCAATGTTCTCTTTCTCGGTCTGAATGCTGGTGAGGGCCGATTTCTCGTTTTCCCACTGGGCTTTCAGGGTGTCGCGCTTGGCCGTTAGCTCCGCCAGGTCCTTGTTAAGCACGTTCTCCCGGTCGTGGTTTTCCTCCCGGCGGATGGCTTCGCGCTCAATTTCCAGCTGCATAATGCGGCGCTGCACCTCATCCAACTCCACGGGCATAGAGTTCAGCTCGATGCGCAGCTTGGCGGCAGCCTCGTCCATCAGGTCAATGGCCTTGTCGGGCAAGAATCGGTCGGTGATGTAGCGGGAGCTAAGCTCTACGGCGGCAATTACGGCGTCGTCGGTGATGCGTACGCCGTGGTGCAGCTCGTACTTCTCCTTGATGCCACGCATGATGCTGATGGCATCCTCTGTAGTCGGCTCATCTACCATCACGGCCTGGAAGCGGCGTTCCAGAGCTTTGTCCTTCTCAATGTACTTCTGGTACTCCTTGAGGGTAGTAGCCCCAATGGAATGCAGCTCACCGCGGGCCAGGGCAGGCTTAAGTAGGTTGGCGGCGTCCATGGCACCTTCGCCACCGCCGCCGGCCCCAATCAGGGTGTGCATCTCGTCGATGAACAGAATGATCTGGCCTTCGGAGTCGGTTACTTCTTTGATAACGGACTTGAGGCGCTCCTCAAACTCGCCCTTGTATTTGGCGCCCGCAATGAGCAAGCCCATGTCCAGGGACATGATGATTTTATCCTGGAGGTTTTCGGGCACGTCGCCAGCCACAATGCGCTGAGCCAAGCCTTCTACAATGGCGGTTTTACCAACGCCGGGCTCACCAAGCAGGACAGGGTTGTTCTTAGTGCGGCGGCTCAGAATCTGTAGTACGCGGCGGATTTCCTCGTCGCGGCCAATAACGGGGTCCATCTTACCGGTGCGCACCTGCTCATTGAGGTTACGGGCGTAGCGGTTGAGGCTCTGGTACTGGTCTTCGGCAGTCTGGCTAGTCACCTTGCGACCCCCGCGCAACTCCTTGATGGCCGCTTTCAGGTCTTTCTCGTTGAAGCCGGCATCCTTCATCAGGGTAGCTACGGCGTCTTTACCGCCCAGCAACCCTAGCAGCAGGTGCTCCACCGACACGTATTCGTCGTCAAACTCTTTCAGGAAGCCGGTAGCGCGCTGCAGAGCCGCGGCGGCTTCGTTGGACAGGTAAGGCGAGCCCCCGCTTACTTTGGGGTAGCCCGTTACCAAGGCATCGAGGCGGGGCGTGAGGATGTTCAGGTTGACACCCAGCTTCTTAGCCAGAAACGACAACACATTCTCGTCGCTCTGGAAGAGGCCCTTCAGCAGGTGGCCGGTTTCAATAGCCTGCTGCTGATTGCCCCCGGCAATTTCAGTGGCCTTCTGCACGGCCTCCTGTGCCTTGATGGTATAATTATTAAAGTTCATGGCTTGCTAAGTCTAGGTAGGTGCTTCGGGTTAGGAAGTTCTACGAGATGCTTAGCAAACGGGGTGCAGAAGAACTTATACTGACATTTTGACTTATTTTAATCGGTTGCTTTATGTGCTTAATGTAATTATGGCGTATAAAGTTAACTATCCATATTAACAGTGATGTATTTAAATTATTTCATATTATTGAAGTTCTACTTGCTTATTTTAGGTTCCTAAAACTCCAAACCAGCAACAGCGCTAAAGGCTTGATAATACATAGGACCAATCTTTTCTAACTGTCCAAGTGCTGTATACTGCACGCCTGAATAATTGTCTCTGTTCCGGCCTTTAGTGTATTGAATTTCCAGCAGCGGAGAGATACGCGTAAACGCTTTGATTTGCACACCCAGCCGCACAATGCCGCTTAAAGTTGGATTCGTCTTTTGCCTGACCAACGGAGTAGCTGTTACTACATCGTTGCGGTAGGAATTGGAGCCACTAACATACGTCAGCGTAGTGTAGGATAGAGTAGTGCGGTTGTTGGTAAACATGCCGATTTTAGGGCCAGCCGCTAGGTAAGGCTGTACTGTATGATGTCCTATCGTATAGCGCAATAAAATGGGTATTTGCAAACTGTTCACTTCCACAGAGGCAGGCAGAGCAAGTAACTGACCAGAATTTACCGTTCCGAGTTGAGCTGGCTTTGTTTTGGTAAGATGAGTGCGCATACGGCTATAGCTAAATCCACTGCTAATTGACCAAGCATTTTTGTTGGCTAGCCTCAGTTCCAGTGCATAAGTAGGCAAGGTTGAATAGGTTGCCTCAGCATCAGAAATAATCAGATGACCGGTATGACAACTGACCATTTTGTAGGCCAGCCCGCAGGCTTACCAAAAGCTGGGTTGTATTGCGCTCTTCCGGAAGCCGGTAATCATAAGCTTTGGTGCTCGCTTGACACAGGGTGTCGTAGCGTAAGGCAAGATTGCTTAGGCCGCGCTCAGTGAATGTCGTGCGTGGTATCAACTTCACTACTTCCAGACAATCTTTGAATAACGCTGCCAAGGTAGCCTGGTGGGTACGGCGTTGCACTCCTACCGGACTGCTGTTAGCAATGTCGATAAAATATTGTGCCGTTTCGGAAGAAGCGTATAGTTGATTGGGATTATTATGAGCCGCGTTGAAGTCGTACCGGTAGAAGTTGGCCTCGCCTGCTACTAGGTGCTGGAAGAAAACAGTTGAAGAATCAACTACGCCAGATTCAGAGTTGCGGTTAGTTGGAATGGTACGCTTAACAAAGCGTCGACCATCTTGCAGCCCAAAGGCGCGCAAATCCTGAACGGTATATTTCTTCTCTGCGCTCTGACTGGTCTGGTGCAAGATGACGCCTTCGGTGGTGGCAAAGCGCGGAACGGTTAATGTACCCTTGATAGTATCACCTTGAATGGTTACAATATAGCCAGGTGTGTTATTAGCCAGTGCTTGCGCCAGTGCTATACTAGGACAGGTGATAAATAGGTTAGTTATGAGCAGCGTTAGCTGAAAGCTTTTTTTGCTTGGCATTTTCTAGATTATTGCTGGTTAGTATCGCTGGTATTTGTAGGGAATGAATATCCACTAGTAAATATTAGCGTTGTTTGACTCAAGGCTTGACAAGCTTGCTGCCAAGCTACGCAGGAAGAAGCAAGTGGCAAGTGACGCTTAGCTAGTTTCACTATCTCGCCACAATGGCCCCGATGAAGCCGACGATCAGCACCCCAGCATTCCCCAACTAGCGCTATAGCTCGTGACTAGCTATGAGGCGGAGACCGTACCTACAATGGCGCGGCTCATTTTTGCTTGCTGAATACCTTCTTGAACAGAAGCACTAGTTTCTCAACTACAAAACCAATCAGTAGCCCGCCAATAGCACAGGCCAGTGCCTTGGCAAGCCAGGCCACAGCGGGTATGTGCGCTAACGCCTGTTCCAAATCGTGCAGTAAGTGAGCGGTAAACGGAATGCCGTGAGCTATGATTTCGGCCCCTACCCACAGCATGGCCGCCGTACCTACATACCCGAGGATACGCAGGAAGTGCGGCATAAATTTCACGATACCGCGCCCCAATTTTTGCACAGCGGGGTGGTATTTGTCTTGGGCGAGGTGCACCCCTATATCGTCGGCTTTCACAAGCAGGCCCACAAAGCCATATACCGCCACGGTAATAAACACGGCCACGGCCAGCATTACGACAATCTGGTTGATGATGGGCTGGTCGGCTACCTGGCTATAGGCAATGGCTATGATTTCGGCTGACAGAATGATATCGGTGCGAACGGCTCCCGCCACCCGTTCCTGTTCCAGCTCCTCTGGCGTAATCTCTTGTAGCTGCTCGCTTTCAGCCTGCTCGTCGTGGTGCTTGCTGAACATGGAGTGCACCTTTTCATACCCCTCGAAGCATAAGTAAGCCCCGCCCAACATAAGGATGGGCGTAATGGCCCAAGGAGCGAAGTACCCCAGCAACAAGGCCGCCGGACTCAGAATGAATATTTTATTGATCAGTGACTTTTTCGCTATCCGGTAAATGATGGAAAGCTCACGGGATGGGTCCAGGCCCACCACATACTTGGGCGTAACCGCCGTATCGTCGATGACAATGCCGGAAACTTTACCGGTGGTTTTGGCTACCTGGTAGGCACGTCATCTAAACTAGCGGCGCTTGCCTTTACCAAAGCGGAAATATCATCCAGTAGCGCAAAAAAACCTGAAGCCATATTCTATGTGTTCGTTTCTTGATTCTTGTTTGCAGATAGTTACGCGTTTTTGCTTCACGTAGCTTGCCAGCAAGTTATAGCGTTTTCGCGGCTGGTGCCTGATTTGCTCTTACGGCAGCAGTACCGTGCCCCTAATTGGCCCGAGCCGGTAACTCGTGACCTGTTGGGTAATAGAGGTTATACTCTACTGATGCGTAGCGGCAGACTACCTAGGAACAAGTCCGGTTGAAGTAGCTGCTCTAGAGGCGGACGGTCTGGGTTTGGTGCACTAAGCAGGCTCAGATTTCTGTATTGAGAAAGCATAACTCTGCTATACTGGCAGCTTCCAGTAACCAATAGGCTACGGTTGCTGGAAGAGTTGGATAGTGTAGTCGAGTAGGCTTTGGTCGCCAACTTTGCCATGCCCCGGAACGACAACTTTCACATTAGGATACTCTCGTTTCACCCTTTCCACGGTTGCGGGCCATGCTTGGGCATTGGCGTCGGCGAGGTTGCCTTTTCCAGCTTGCAACTCTTTAACTAAGCACCCGCCAAACAGCACTTCATCATCCGGGAAATACCCCACCACATTGTCTTTGGTATGCCCCTCTCCCCAAAAAGCAGCGTAGACTTTGGTCTTGCCAACTCGTAAAGCAAGGCTATCCGTGAATCCGTGCTGCGGAACGTTGGCTCCACTCTGCTTGGCATACGCAATGGTCTTCTCGCTGGCATAAGACGGAATTTTGCTTTGTTCAAACTCCTTTAAGCCGCCAACACAATCGTCGTGGAAATGCGTTGGGATTATCGCCTTTATCGTACAGTGAAGATCCTTTTTTATCCAGGCAATCAGTTCTTTTGATTCCTTGTCATGAGTAGGAGTGTCGAACACGACGGTTTCTTTTCCGCTTTTCACGATTAGGCCGTTGCAAGGCACTTTGCCGAAGCTTTCGGTGCTCAAGAAAGAAGTATGAACAAAGGTGCCTTTAGAGACTTGCACGATGGTTAAGTCCCCTGATTGATAAACTACTTTGCCGGCTGCAGCACTTACTTGGTGGAGATAGGGCTTTGCTTCAACAGCAACTAGCAGCAAAAGGGCAAGTGAAAACTTCATGGTTCTGGAGTTGATAAATACTGCGTGTAATAGCTTCGCTGGCTGTCATGCACCTACAATAGTGCTTCATAAACGGAGGCTGCGTTTGCTCTCATATTCTGCTTCACTCTGAGCTCCGTCTGACCAAGAAGTGTAACCGAATATACTCTAGGAGGGAAACTGCTCTATCGTTCAAACTTATATGATTCGGTTAGTTGCCTGACTAGTATAAGCGGGCTGCGAACTGCGCCAAGGCAAATCCATTTGCAGGTAGTGCGAACGGTAGGATGCACATTCTTCCTGAAACTATTCGGCATGAGGTGGTATGCAGCAGTATGTTCGTGCAAGTAGGGTAGCGCCTATAGCAACAAACGAAACGCACCAAAACCACTTGGGTCTTGGTGCGTTGCTTATTTCTGTAATAACGATATGATATAACGTGAAATGTCTATAGCGTAAGGATATGGCTTGTAGAATAGTTGGCTACTGCATTGTCGAGCTGATGCCATTTGTGGTCCCTCTCATTACGCTATCTGCCGGCCTATTCCCGAACTAATAGTGGTGGCACGGCGGAATAGCCATCCCGCCGCCACCCACAGCCCAGCAAAAACAGTATTCAGCACAATCACCCACAGTACACCCATGTTAAGCTCAGGCCGCTTGATCAGGAGAGCGACAAGCGGCACAGCAAACTGAGTAAGCGCGGCGGCAAACATAGCACGAGCCATACCCTGGGGCTGAAGCCGGGCCACTGCCGCCCCAATGAAGCCAACGGCTAGCACCGCTCCATACAGCAGATTCATGGGGTTGTCTTCGCTGCCTATGAAGCCCACGGCCAGGTTGCCCCACACCAGCAGGAGGGAAGCCGCCGTGGCTACTCCTGCAGCCAGTTTGTAGGTGCCACTGCGGCCCCGGCTGGCTACTAGCAGATACAGGAGGCCCAAGACCAGCAGCAGGATGCCTGCCATTACAAATTGGGATATCGCCATAGGAGTATCAGGTAAGGTTCAGGAATGATGGGGTTCAGAGTCTGTTCCTCTAAGCCAGTTGCCGGTGCGAGTTGGTGGCGCGGCGAAACAGCCAGCCCGAAACCGCCCAGATGGCGGCAAAAGCACCATTGGCAACCAGCACATTCAGCAGCTTCACCTGGGGCTCCGCCGCCACACCCGTCGGGGTCCAGACAAACAGCGCCACGGCAGTAACCACGATGTAGGTGAGCGACGCCGCAAACATGGCATTCGACATGCCCAACGGCCGGAACCGCGCCACAAAGGCCCCGATGAGCGCCACGGCCAGCACCCCCAGGTAGAGCAGATTAGCAGGGTTGTCTTCGCTCCCGACGAGGCCCACGGCCAAATTCGCCCACACAAGTAAGAGCCCGGCCGCTACTGCTACGCCCACGGCCAATCTATACGCGGTGCTGTCGCTCATTCGCGCAATCAACACGAACGTGAGACCAGCCCCGAACAGTAGAATGCCCGCAGCAACAAAGTCGCCCACACTCCAAGCCATTTCGGCAATAAACAGCTTGGCTGTCAAGGGAATGAGCAACAGAAGCCCCGTAGCCAAGGCAACGCGAGTAACGCTTTTAGCGAGTGTCATGACAGTAGTGTGTTTGACGTACAACAGATGAGAAAAGCCGTAGGAAGCAAGTAGCAGCAGCAGAAGACACAGATTCTATTAGAAGCCTTTGGTAAGCATCCTTGCAGTAGAAGCGTAGCCCAGAGAATCAAGCTTGTGTGTGTTTCTGTCTCCTAGCAGCTGCCGGTCCTGGTAGTAAGCCGGAGTGATGCAAAGGATATAAAAGAACTTTGCATTTCAAAGTAAACAAATATTTTTTTGTTGCCATCCGGCTATTGGAGTAGTCAGGAAAGTAAAGCAGTGTAGCACCCGCGCAAGAGTCTGCTACCCCTGGCACTTTACCAGGTACCACGCTAGCCCTACTACCAGCGCTGCCGAGCCAAACCGGAGGAGCAAGAAAACCCAGGTAGGAAGTTCGGGTTGCTGAGGCGACTGCATAGCGCGTAGGGTAGAAGTGAAAAGTGTGCAGCCGCTAGCGTATCCTCGCGAAGCAAAGAAGCTGCGGGTACTTTAGTCGGCGAGTTGATGTTGTGCGCGCAACCAATCAAAGATGATTTGGTCTACAGCAGACACCAGCGGGCGGTGGCGGTAGGTGAGCCACAGAACTTCCGCAATTTCAGCGGCGGGCTGCAAGTGGCCAGCGTAGTGTCCGGAGTAGCACGTCATCTGGACCAGTACCCCATCCGGATGACCGTGGCTGGCGCCGTAAAGGTGCCTACATGCACGAGGGTGCCCGGGTCCAGTTCTACTGTTAGCTCCTCGCGTATTTCCCGCACGAGCGTTTGGGCATCGGTTTCGCCGGGCTCCCGCTTTCCACCGGGCAAGTAGTACCGGTCTTTGCCCCGGCTGCGGGTGCTCAGAATGCGCCCTTCATGTAGGTGAAGCCAGGCAATCTTATCAATAAGGGACATCAGCGTTGCTGTGAGAAGCAGTACTTAGCGTCTGCTGGGGTTAGCAGACGCTGGCGACAAATGGCGTAGTAGGGTCAGGAGCATGTGGTAGATTTCTCGCAGGGCCTCGGGCTCCACAATAGCCTGTTCTTTGATAAACGTTAGCCACACCCCGCCGGGAGTATCCTCGGGAGCCGCCACCAGATCTAGGCGTAGCTCTTGGTATTTCAGCAGAACTGCACGCACACCAGGCTCTGCCAGCAGTTGCTGCAAGCGGCCCGGTTCATTGGTTTTGATTATGTACGCTGCATCCAGCTCCGGGTCGCCCACTTGCACATCTTGCATGCCCAGGGCCTTCCCCAGCTGATGTATCCAATCCTGCTCGTGTAAGGCGAAACGCAAGGTGGGGGCCCCTGGTACCAGCGCCATGAAGCTGGTTGTTTCATAGCCGCCCTCAAAGCCGCCACCCAAGTCTACCTCCAACTCCAAACGCATCTGGTAGCCTCCCTCGTGTAAGTCGGCACTATACTCAAGGATGTCTTCTTGCTGCTGAAGATCGGCTGCAACTTGCTGCCAAAGGGCAGTTTCAGATTCGGCGTGGAAGGAACGAAGGCTACTCATAGCGGGCAAGGCGGGAAAAAATAGAAACGGCCACTTTGGCGAGGAAACGGCCCGGGCAGCACCAAGCTACGGCTTAGGAGTTGCGTACGTGAAACGCCTGCTCTGTGTTGAGAGGTACCAACCGCAGCGCCAGTTGGCATCTGGGAAGGTAAGAGCGTAGGAAAACTGCCTTGCCTACCGTGGAGCTCGTGGTAAAACAACAGGGCAAGGTGTCACTTACTGGGGGTTGAAAGCGTAGGAACAAGCACTTATTCGCTACATGCTCTGCCCATGCCTACCTACCATATTGGTTGCTCAGGTTATCATTACCGCCATTGGAAAGGAGTATTCTACCCCGAAAAGCTGCCCCAGCGGCTATGGTTCGACTACTACAGCCAGCACTTTCGTACGCTGGAGCTGAACGTGACGTTCTACCGGTTTCCACAGCTGTCTTTCCTGGAAAACTGGTATCAGATCAGCCCCGCCGACTTTACTTTTTCGGTGAAAGCGCCGCGACTAATTACCCACTACAAGCAGTTCAACAACGTCAGCCAGCTTCTGTCCGACTTTTATGGTACTCTGCAGGAAGGCTTGCGCGAGAAGCTAGGGCCGGTACTATTTCAGTTGCCGCCCAAAGCTGCCTACCACGAAGACCGTCTCCAACGCACCCTCGACAGCTTGGATCCAGCCTTCGCCAACGTGCTCGAGTTTCGGCACCCCAGCTGGTGGAATGGGAACGTGTACGCCGAGCTTGCTCGTCGCCGCGTGACTTTTTGCGGCCAGAGTCACCCTGATCTGCCCGATGAAGTAGTCACGAACACGCCCCTGCTGTACTACCGCTTTCACGGCGTGCCCCAACTCTATCACTCCCCTTACAGTTCCGAGGCTCTGCACCGCATCCAAGAGCAAGTGCAATCTGCGCCGGGCTTACAGCAGGCCTACTTGTACTTCAACAATGACATTGGGGGCTCGGCTATTCATAATGCCCGCCAAATGCTACAGCTCATGGCATAGCAATAGTAAGCGTGGGGCGTATTGGAGTAAGCCGGTAGTATTACCAAGTATCCCAACACGCCCCGCAAGAGGCTCTAGTATCAGAGGGCGACGCCCGCTCGAAATCCAATACTGATGTAGCGGCCTTCGCTGCCGTAGTTACTCATCCCACTCTGGTAATAGTTGCCGTGTATGGTAGCGCGGGAGGATGCTTTGCGTACGCCTAGGCCCAGGAAAACATCAAACAAAACGGGTAGCTCGGGCAAGAAAAACTGGTTGCCTACCACGAGGGTGGCACCGTACCGGTCAATGGTTTCTGATTGCCTACGCAGGCGGTATTCGTAGTATGACAGTCCATCGGGGCTGCGCTCCGCTGCCCAGCTTTTGGCGTCAAACTGCATGCGGAAATGCTGGTAGCTCGGCCCATACGCTACATAAGGCCCTTGGGCTCCTGCGGCGCGCCCACTTAGATAAATACGGTGCTGCGCCTCCAACCCATAGCCCCGAACCCGGTCGTGGGCGCCCTCGCTTAAGTCGGAGGTGAGAGCCTTGACGGCGCCGTGGTACAGTTGGGGCGTGAGCATCAGGCGTGGCGAGATGTCGCCCGCCACATCTTCTCGACGCTGACGTGGTACCCGCCGGCAACAATAGGGAACAAGTTCAGCTTGACGTTCAGCAGGTGCTCCGGCTGGGGAGTTGCACCTCCTTGACCATGAGCGGTTGTGCTAGTACCTAGCAGCCCAGCACTCAGCCACCCTGCTACAAAAATGGCGCGCATTACTTGGTAGGCGTGATGGGCAAGTGGCTCAAAGGAGTAAGCTTACCACCCGTGTAACGGTACTGGTACAAGCCGTCGGGTCCAATAGCCAGCAGTTGCCCGCGGTGCGGAATCACATCCGACACGTTGATGCTGAAGCTTTGCGGAGCCGGCAACACGGGCGTGGTGCTGGTGCTAAATACCTTAAGCTCGTCTTTATCGCACACAAACAGTAGGGTGCTGTCTACGCCCAGGCCCATTGGGTGGCGCATGGGGTAGGACTGGGCTAGGCGTGGGGCACTCAGGTTGCTGAGGTCAATTACCTGGAGCTGATTGGGGCCACCACCGCATGTGCGGCCGTCGCGTAGAGTTACGTAGGCGTAGTTATCATCTACCACTACGGGGTCGCAGCTTACTACGTGCTCATAAAACGCCATTCGTTTGGGCTGGGCCGGCACACCAGCATCGAAGATGTACATACCCCGTTGGTACCCAAGAACAGGTAGGGTGCCCGCGGGTAAATAGTTTCGATACCGAACCCCAGCGGCACCACGGCTCCCCGCTCCGGAGCAGCCGGATTGGTAAGGCTAAACAAGCGGAGGCTGTTGTTATCGACGACGTAGAGCGTGTTGTTGAGCACCGAAAAGCGGGCCAATGAACCAGCTTTGCCATCATTCCCGGCGGCCAAGTCGGCGCTGGCGGGGCTGGCGTCGTTGTTGGCGCTGCAGCTACTAAGCGCCACGGCCAAGCTGCCGGCCAGGGTAGAAATAAGGAGGGTAGATAGGAACCGCATAGGATGGGGGAAGAATAGATTATAGTTTCTGCCAGCCCACCACTACCGCATCGGCGGGGCGGTTTTGGGGTTGGTATTCAGTGGGAACATCCCCGGTTTCGGGCATGGGTAGCTCGGGCACGGCCTCGCGTACGCGGTGGAGAAGGCGCGCTTCCTGCACGTTCGAAAGGTCGAAGGTGAGAAGGTCGGGGCCACTGTCGGCGTAGAGCAGGTTGCCCTTCATTGCCACGTCTACATTGCCAGGAATGCGCAAAAAGGCAACTGGGCGGGGGTGGCTTGGGTCTTGGTTATTGATGATGTGACTCCCTGATATCGTTCGTTAATGAGAATGTAGGGGTCGCGGAGGAAGATTTTGCCGGTGTTATGCATGTCGCGAGGTGGCAGCACGGCCACCGCCTGCTCTAGCTGAGGCCGGGCCATCAGCAGCGGCTTGTAAACGGGTATCGGTATTCGCTCGATGGGAGAAATGAGGGGGCAGGCCGTTAGGCTGGTTAGCAGCACTCCGCCCAATAGAAGAGAGTAGTATCGACGCATATATACAGAATAAGAGATGGGTAGTAGCTAGAGCATCTCTTGCATTCTAGGGGTTGCATCGGGTACAAGCGAAGTAAGAAATTTCTTAGGCGCTGTCCTAGCCTAAGAACTATCTGCATTAGGCCTGCCAATAGTTCTCAGGCTAGCTCGTGCACCCGCGGGTAACGGTATTTTGAGCCGGTGACAAAGGCTTGGAGGCCGTACCTAGTAGCCGCGGCCCAACTCTACCAGGTTTTCTAAGGGCTCTTGCTGAAGCAAGTGGTGCAGGTTGCGCAGAAAGACAGCTACTTTTCCTTCGTCTTCGCCAGGCTGGCCGCCGCCGCTGTGCTGAGTAAGCAAAACCCGGGGAAGAGTCCAAAGCGGGCTGTCGGTAGGTAGGGGCTCCTGCATCGTCACGTCTAGCACGGCCCCGCCCAAGCGGCCTGCCTGCAAGGCCGCAATAAGTGCCACTTCGTCGGTGGTGTTGCCCCGGCCCACGCTGGCGTAGATGCTATGCGGTGGCATAGCCGCAATCAGGTCGGCAGAAAAGAAGTTGTCGGCGCTACCAGGTAGGCAGTTTACTACAATGTCCGTGTCGGGGAGGGCGGCTCGTAGTTCTTCCTTGGAATGCAGCTGCGCCTGCGGATCGGTGCGGGCCAGGAAGCGCACGGCGCACTGAAACCCGCTGAGCTGCTGGGCCACGGCCTGCCCAATAGTGCCGCTACCCAGAATAATAACGCGCTTCTCGCGTAGCAGTCCCATGCGGTTGCGCAGGGGCGCGCCTATCCAGTGGCGTTGCGTTTGCCACACGGCCAACTCTGGTACGTAGCGGTACAAAGCCAGCAAGCCGGCTACCATGGTTTCGGCGCAGGGCCAGGCAAACAAGTCGCCCACGTTGGCTACTGGTGCCGAAACGCGCAAGTGTTGGTACCGGTCGATACCCGCCGAGTCGATTTGCCAGAACTGTATGTTCACTAGTGCGTCCTCCGCTAGCCACTCGAGTGGTGGGTTGCCCAGTAGTACATCGGCTTTTTGCAGCGCGGGCCGCTGCTCAGCATCGGGTAAGTCGTGGCGGAAAGTAGCCTGAACGTTGGCGGGAAGCTGACCGAGCAGGTAAGCGCGGGCCGAGTCGGAAAGGGAAGAATACACGAATAGCTGCATTTTCCTCATACTGCCTTAAGTAGGCACGGGGTTGCATTCGGCCTCCAACACAAATCCGGGGGGTTGTGTGTTGCGTATTGTTGCGTATACTATATTCGGCTAGAAGGCATCCAGCCGCTTACACGAACCCATCCATGGAAACCCTCACCCAACAACAGGTACAGGAGTACTACGGCCGCCAGCTTCGCACGCAAGACGACCTGCAAACTAACGCCTGCTGCACCGATGATATTCCGCTTGAGCACCGACAGATTCTGGCCCAGCTTGAGCCCGAAGTGCTAGAGAAATACTACGGCTGCGGCGTGGCCGTGCCCCCGGCCGTGGAAGGCTGCACCGTACTCGACCTAGGCAGCGGCAGTGGCCGCGACGCCTACCTGCTGTCGAAGCTGGTGGGAGAGCAAGGCCACGTAATTGGGGTGGATATGACGGAGGAGCAGCTATCCGTAGCCCGTCGCCACGTGCAAGCGCACACCGAGCGTTTTGGCTATCAGCAGCCTAACGTTGAGTTTCGTCACGGCTACATTGAAGACCTGCGCACGGCCAATATCCCCGACAACAGCGTGGATGTGGTAGTAAGCAACTGCGTCATCAACCTGAGCACCGATAAAGAAGCCACGTACCGGGAAATCTTCCGAGTGCTGAAGCCCGGCGGCGAACTACACATCTCCGACGTATTTGCCGACCGCCGTATTCCCGAAGTGCTGCGCCAAGACCCCGTGCTGTACGGGGAGTGCCTCAGCGGGGCCATGTATACCGAAGACTTTCGCCGCCTGCTTCACCACATCGGTATTCGCGACTACCGACTCACGGCCAGCCGCCTTCTAACCATCGGCAACCCTGAGATTGAGCAGAAGGTAGGCAACATCAAGTTTTACTCTCTCACGGTGCGGGCTTTTAAGCTCCCGCACCTGGAAGACCGGTGCGAAGACCACGGTCAGGTAGCAACCTACTTGGGCACCTTGCCCGGCCATCCGCACGCCTTCTCTCTCGACGACCATCACCGGTTTGAGACGGGGCGGCCCATGCTGGTCTGCGGCAACACGGCAGCTATGGTGGGCGAAACTCGTTATGCAACCCACTTCCGCGTCATCGGCGACCAAAGCCAGCACTTCGGCCTCTTCGACTGTGGCCCCAGCCCAGCGGTAGGAGCAGATGACGCAAGCGCGGCGGGTGGCTGCGGTTGCTAATAGCCTCAAGCTTCACGAAGACGCCTAGCCCGTTTGCCCGGCTACACCGGATGCCCAGCTGCGGGTAGGTGGCAACTAGCTTCAACAAAAAGCCCCGCTCTGAACAGAGCGGGGCTTTTTGTTGAAGCTAGTTGCTTATTTTTTATATGCTTCGTAGCGGGCTGGGTCTCTCTTCTTGTCCTTTTTCCGGCCAATTACGCCACCTGCGGCGGCGCCTACTACACCGCCTACTACGGCGCCTTTACCACCGCCTACTACAGCACCAGTTACAGCACCGGCACCTCCACCAATGGCCGCACCTTTTGCTTTTTTGCTCCAGCTTTTCTTAGTCTGGGCGTGTACTTCTGGAGTAGCTACAGTGCTGCCAAGTACAAAAACGGCCGACAACATGGCCGCATATATTTTGAGCGTTTTCATGACGTCTAGAGTTAGTGAGAAACTATATCTGAGGTCTAAAACGCAACGGCTTACAGTTGGGTTATACTTCTATTGTGAAATTTTATTTAGCCCGGCGTATAGCTACTGTTCAGCTGTGAAACAGGCCAAAAAAGAAACCCGCACTGGGAAAGGGCGGGTTTCTTTTTTAATACTCCTGACAACTACTTCACCGGGGCCGCCGATGCGCCGTCGGGTGTTGTAACGGCGCCTACACTGGCGGGATTTTTCACGTACTTGTCGAGCCACGTGTTCATTTCCCACAGCATGTGCATTACCGACTCGCGGGCGGCATAGCCGTGGGCTTCGGCTGGCAGCACCACGTAGCGCACTGTAGCTCCGTGGCCTTTCAGGGCGTTGTAGAACCGCTCACTCTGGATAGGGAACGTGCCGGAGTTATTGTCAGCTTCCCCATGGATAAGCAGGATTGGCGTCTTAATCTTATCCGCGAAGTTGAAGGGCGACATGTTGCTGTAAACCTCGGGCGCCTGCCAGTAGGTACGCTCCTCACCTTGAAACCCGAAGCGTAAGCGTGCGGTTGTACGCTCCGCTGCGTGCAATACCCGCCTTAAACAAGTTCGTGTGGGCAAGCAGGTTGGCCGTCATAAAGGCTCCGTAGCTGTGGCCCATTACGGCTACCCGCTTTGGGTCTACCACTCCCAAACGCTGCCCTTCATCAATGGCGGCTTTGGCTGATGCCGTTAGCTGCTCCACGTAGGTATCGTTCGGCTCCTTATTGCCTTCCCCCACAATAGGAATGCTAGTGCCTTGCAGTACGGCGTAGCCCTGGGTTACCCAGTACACCGGAGAGCCCCAGTTTAGGCGGGTGAACGTGTAGGGAGACCCTTTCACCTGACCAGCGTCCTTTTTATTCTTGAACTCTACCGGGTACGCCTCCATAAGTGTGGGCAGCGGGCCATCCTCCTTCTTGTAGTTGGGGGGGAGGTAGAGGTTTGCAGTGAGGTCTACGCCATCGGCACGCTTATATTTCAGCACCTGCTTCTGCAGATTGCCCAAGCTGGTGTAGGGGTTTGTGAACTTGGTTAGTGCGGTGAGCTTGGTAGTGCGAGCATCGCGCAGGAAGTAGTTGGGCACTTCCTGAGGCGACTCGCGACGCGTGACCAGCACGTGCTTGCTAGGGTCCAGAATGGTAACGGGCACCTCATAGTAGGGGGCCGCCGAACGCCACCACCGGGCGCTTTTCTTAGTACGCACATCGAGCTCGTCCACAAAAGGTCGGTCGCCTTCCGCCGAGGCCCCGGCACCCAGCAAATAGATAGTTGCGCTGTTGGCGTCGGTGGCAAGTACGTAGCGGCCCAGGGCATTGCGCTCCATAAACGGCGTACCAGGGTCGGTGTAGGTATCCTGCGCCGAGCGGTCGAAGAGAGGCGTGAGCGACGTTTTGGTGGCCAGATCGAGGGTCCAGGTGGTTTCGTGCCGGTCCGACCAGCGCGAGCCCTCCACAATAGCCAGCTTATCGGTGCCCCAGCGGATATTCTGGAAGCGCAACGGTAAGGCCGCCAGCTCCTGCGCTTGTCCATCGAAAGGAGCGGGCAGGGCGTAAATTCGGTCCCGCACGGCAGCCTCCGTCTTGGGGTCGCCACCATCCTGTGCTTCTACCCAGAAAACAGTGTTAGGAGCATCTTCGCGCCAGCCGTGGGAGCGAGGACCGATAGGAACCGCATCAAAGCTAGTAGGCACGTTGTCGGCCAACGGCTGATCCGACAGCTCTTTTACCACGAGGCCCTCCATATTCATTACCTCAACCCGCAGCGGGAAGCTGTAGAAAGGTAGAGTGTAGGAGTAGGGGCGGTGGCGGCGCTTTACCAATACAAAGCGGCCGTTGGGCGAAGTAGATACTTGCTGAATAAGGCCGGGCTGGCCCAACGGGTGCATACGACCATCGAGGCCTACTTTCACTACCTGGGTCAGGCCGTAGTAGTCGAACAGGCGCTCATCGGTAGAGTTTTTCAGCAAGTCTTGGTAGGTGCGCGCGGCAGCTGTGCGACCACTATTTTCTTGCACGATGGGGCCACTAGGAGTGACTAGCGTGTTAGGTGCCTCACCCCGGCCGCTTACTACAGCTTTGGCTACCAAGGTCTTGCTATCCGAAACCCACTCGTACGGGATGCCAAAGATGCCGTTCAAAAACAGGTTGGGTATTAGCCTAGCCGAAGCGGAGGCCACGTCCACTATCCACAACTCAATGTGGTCGGCGGTGGTATGGGTGAAAGCTACTTTGGTATTGTCCGGTGACCATTGCACGTCACTGATGCGCGCTTTCGCTGGCAACCCTTGCACCAGCAGTTCTTTGCCCTCGGGTAGGCGGCGCAATCGTAAGTTGGTAGCGTAGTTTACCCGGCTAGCTCCGTTGGTGCGCGGGTTGATGCGCAGGCCCGCTACCCGCAGCTCCGGCTGCGACAAATCCTGGATGGCGGGCATAGCCTGCACATCCTGTAGCAGCATCCACTGCCCGTTGGAAGCAAAGCTGACGCGTGGCGTAGCAGGAGCGTCGGCCAGAGCGGCAATAGCTCTGGGTGGCATCTGGTAGGGAAGGTCTTGAGCTAGGGTAGACCCGAGCGTAGCGCCCCACAGCGCCAACGTGAGACAGTATATTTTCATAGCTGAGCTTAAGCAAACACGAGAAAATTATAAACGAAGGTCGGGACAAACCAGCGGATTTTCAGCATGGTGTCAACAACCAATCAGCTAGTTGTCTCGTATGATGCCCGGTTTTCTTACTTCTAATAAGCCAAAAAAGCCCTTCTGCATGCAGAAGGGCTTTTAAATATGTGTGAAAGCTCCGCAGTAAACGGTCTGTATATTAGTGGTTTATTGGAGCTTCGATGAGAATAAATTTACTTTCTCTGTCCACGGCTACACTAATCAGGTCGGTTTCCCAAAGGCCGATGCTTTCCCGCTGTTGTACCACCTGGCCGTTCACTGTAAGCTGGCCTTCGAGTACAAATAGGAAGACTGACTTATTGAGCGGATTTAGACGGTAATCTACCTGCTGGCCGGCATCAAAGAACCCTAGACTAAGCTTGGCGTTCTGGTTGATCCAGCAGTGGGCGGTGCCTTCCTCATTGCTCACAATAGTTGTGAGCTGATTACGACGCTTCTCGGCAGGGAAGTGGCGGCGCTGATAGCGTGGCGTTACGTTCTGCAGCTTAGGCTCAATCCAGATTTGCAGGAAGTTTACCTGGTCGTCGCCTATGTTATACTCTTCATGGCGCAACCCCGAGCCGGCGCTCATAATTTGCACCCAGTCGGTAGTGACTTCCTCGGAGTAGCCAAGCGAGTCCTTGTGGTTCATGCGGCCAGCTAGCATCACCGAAATGATTTCCATGTTGCTGTGCGCGTGCAGGCCAAAGCCTTTACCGGCTTGCACAAAGTCGTCGTTGAACACGCGCAACAGGCCAAAGCCAGTTCGCTCAGGGTTGGCGTACGGACCGAAGCTCAGGGAAAAATTGCTCTGAAGCCAACCCGTGTCTTTTAGGCCCCGGTCGGCGGCTGTGGTGATGCGAAATGGCATGGCTTAGGCAGGGAGTTGGTTATGGAAGGCAATATCGGAGTAGTGCTTGCGCTGACGGGCGGCTTTCTCCCGGCTTAGGAACGGCTCGTCTAGCTGCTCAGCGGCGCCTACGTACCCCAAGGCAATAAAGCTTACGGGTTGCAGCGTGGCGGGGATTTGAAACGCCGCCCGGGTTTTTTCGGCGTCGAAGCCACCCATGAAGTGACCGTGCAACCCTAGGGCCGTGGCTTCCAGAATCAGGTTAGCATTGGCTAGTCCTAAGTCGTGAAGGGCGGCGCCGTTGGGAGTACCATTATCGTAATGGGTTTTGGCTAGCGCCAGAATAAGTACGGGCGCGTGTTTGGCCCAGGGTTGATTGCCAGGTAGCAGGCAGTCAACCATCTTCTGAAAGGTTTCCTGGTCGGTGTGATGAGCGTAGATGTAGCGCCAGGGCTGCTCGTTCATGGCGCTGGCTGCCCACGAGGCCGCTTCAAATACCTGATGGAGCGTTTCGGGAGCTACTGGGTAGCTGGCAAAGGCCCGGGGGCTCCAGCGTTTGCGAATATTTTCCTGAATAGGAAAGGTAGTGAGTGCGTTTTTCATCGGATGATAAGACTAAGGCAGTTCGTGCGTAGCGAGCAAGTTAGTTAAGCGACATAGGAACTTCCATCAGCAACAGACGAGTGTTGGAATTGGCTTGTACGGTAAAAGAAGCCGTATCCCAGATGCCAAACCCGTCGCGCGGATGCAAGGCTTGGCCGTTGATGGTCACGTCGCCTTCCAGCACAAATACGTAAACGCCGTTGCCAGGCTTCTTTACGTGGTAGTCAGTGCCGAAGCCGGCATCAAAATCGGCGAGGTGAAACCAGGCATCCTGATGAATCCACACGCCCGCATCGTCGGGATTCGGCGACAAGACCTGCTGAAACTGGTTGTGGCGGTCCGCGGCGCGGAAGGTCTGCTGATCGTAGCGGGGCTGCACGTTGCGCTTGTTGGGGAATACCCAAATCTGCAGAAACTTCACTTGCTCCGTCTGGCTGTGATTTTTCTCGCTGTGCGCAATGCCCGTACCGGCACTCATCACTTGTACATCACCACTCTGAATGATGCCGTGGTTGCCGGCGCTATCCTTATGCTCTAGCGTGCCGCTCAGCGGAATGCTGATGATTTCCATGTTGTCGTGCGGGTGGGTACCGAAGCCCATCCTGGCTGCCACGGTATCATCGTTGAGTACGCGCAGTACACCGAAGTGCACGCGCTGTGGATTGTGGTAGCCCGCAAAGCTGAACGTATGGTAAGAGTTCAGCCAGCCGTGGCTAGCGTGGCCGCGGGAGGTAGCAGGGTGAAGGAGGGTCTGAGCCATGGTGAGCGAAAGTGCAGAAGTGATGTAATCCGCAATTGATGTATATACATTAATTGGCTCTCAAAGTTCACTTGCTCACTATATATTTACAAGTAGTTACACCATTGTATACCAATATACTGGATGTAACCAATGTTCATAATCAAGTAGATACTATGGCAGTTCGCGGAAAAGAATTTCCAAATTGTGCGTTTCGGCAGACGCTGGACGTGCTAGAGGGTAAGTGGAAGTTTGCCATTATCCACAGCTTGTTGCTGCACGGCACCATGCGCTTTAAAACGCTGGAACGAGATGTAGCCGGTATTACCGCTCGTATGCTCGTCAAGGAGTTGAAACTGCTGGAAGCTCATGGCATTGTAAACCGGCGCGCCTACGCTACCGTGCCGCCCACGGTGGAATACACGCTGACGGAGTGCGGACTTAGCTTAGAGCCCATAATTGAGGCCATTCAGGCCTGGGGCGAGAAGAACCGAGCCGTTATCAGTCAGGCTTAGCTCAGCAGGTAGCCTGAAAGGAAGGGCTAGAAAATCACCCTCGGAATACTAGCCCAGCTACTTTATGGGGTGCACACTGCATCTTGCATTGTCTTTAATTGCCGGGCCTTTTCCTCATGTTGCAGCTTCCCACTTTGCCCATCGTTTCGCGGCTGGCACCCACGCCCAGTGGCTTTTTGCACCTAGCAACGCCCTAAACTTTACCCTAACATGGCTGGTAGTGCGCCAGGCTGGCGGCACCTTGCACTTGCGGATTGACGACTTAGACCGAGCCCGGTTTCGGCCTGCCTACCTCGATAACATCTTTCGCACCCTGGCATGGCTAGGGCTCGACTACGACCAAGGGCCCGCCGGACCCGATGCGTTTGAGCGGTACTTTTCCCAGCGGCATTTTTTGCCTGAGTACGAAGCAGCTCTGCAAAGTGCCCAGGCTGCCCACCCGGGCTTATTTTATGCCTGCCGCTGCTCTCGCACTGAGCTGGCCCGCTTGGCTCTGCCCGATGGACGCTACCCCGGTACGTGCCGCACTACCCACCTGGCGCTGGCCGGCCCCGATACTGCGTGGCGAGCCCACGTGCCGGCTGATGCTACCGTGTCGTTCCCGGACCTGGGCAGCGGCGCGGTGCACGTCAGCCTGGCCCAGGAGCTAGGCGACTTTGTCGTGCGCAAGAAAGATGGTACGGCCGCCTACCAGGTAGCATCGGTAGTAGACGACGTGCGGTTAGGTGTTACGCTTATTGTGCGTGGGCTTGACCTGCTGCCCAGCACGGCGGCTCAGTTATGGTTGGCGCACTACCTGCCCGGCGCGAGTCGCTTCGGGGCTACTCAGTTTTGGCACCATAGGCTGTTGCTAGACGAGGTTGGACAAAAGCTGTCCAAATCAACCCAGGCCAGCCACCAGCGCGGCATTATGGAGGCTGCCGGTAGCCCCCGCGTAGTGTACGCCGCCGCTGCCCGCCTCCTCCAGCTGCCCGCCGCTGCTGCTGAGTCGTTGGAAGCGTTGCGGCAGTATTTCAACCAGTGTACTACCCAATAAGCACTGCGCATACAAGGTGGGCCTTCGTGCTAACGTGTTGTACTCGTCATATTCCGCCACCCCTAGCGTAGCTCCTTCTTAAATTCTTCGGCCCAGTGGTCAGCGAGGCGGGTAGGCTCGGGGAGCTTGTAGCCGCGCAGGCAGGCCAGCGTGAGGCGGGTGGCGGTGGCTTGGTCGCAGCGGTGCCCAGGACTCACGAAGAGCGGATTCACCTTGTCCTTACTGCGGATGACTTCGCCCAGCAGGTCGCCGCTTTTGTCGGTGAGGGGAGAGAGGCTGCCCTTGGCAACGTCGGGGTCTTGGTATACACCAGTTAGCTTCTGCTTGGCCACCCCGAAAGTGGGCATATCGAGCATTACCCCAATATGAGCGGCAATACCCATGCGGCGCGGGTGCGCGATACCGTGCCCATCGACCATAATGATGTCGGGTTTTTGGTGCAATTGCTGGTAGGCGCGCAGCACATTGGGTGCCTCCCGAAACGATAACAACCCCGGAATGTAGGGCAGTTCTACGGTGCTGGTCTGGTACACCTTCTCCACAAGCTCCAGGCTCGGGAATTTCAGCACCACAAACACGGAAAGGATGGTTTCGGGGGTGGGAAAGGAGGAGTCGCAGCCCGCTATAAAGCGCGGCTCCTGCGAGAGGGGCTCAAGGCGTACGCGCGTGCGAAGCTCTTCCTGCTGCTGGGTGAGGTCGCGCACAATGCGCGGGTCCGCGGGGGGCGTATAGGGGCGGTAGTAGGCCATAGTAGGGTGGGAGGGTGTGGGTAGTGTACTGCCCCACCTGCCCGTAGGTTGGCATCTGGCGGCCGGCTTCGAACCAAATACGGAAGCTGGCTGGCCGCGCCATGCAGTAACTCCGCCTTAACCCGGCCCCAGGGGCGCACGTTACGACACCCAACCGCTGCGTATGCGGCTGACCTTTCCCCTCCGTGCTATGAGCAAATCCGAACAACCCGCCCACACCGGCAGTGGCCCCCTATTTGAGCGGCGCTACTGGGTAGATGTGCAGAACCCGCGCCGTACGGCGGCTGAGCTGTTTGAGCACATCAAATGCAACTTGCCCGAATTCTCCCCCGATTTGCTCGCCGATTTCGAGAAAGCCAAAGGCCAGGCCCATGAGTTGCGCGTGGACGATGAGTTTCGCATCAAGATTCTGGGTCCGTGGAACGGCGACGTTCGGGTAGATGAGATTGGCAACGACTACTTTGTACTGGTCACACTGGAAAGCCACCCCGAAGCTGGGCGCATCCGGTTCTCGCTGGGCCCTCATCCGCAGCTGCCCGATGCACTGCGCTTTGAAATTCACTCCTGGGCCCGCTCCCGCGACGGGCTGGTGGCCTTCACCTACGATACTTTGGGGATGGGCAAGCGCGTGCAGCAGCAAACCTGGGAAACCTTCTGCGAGCGGGTGGCTGAGGCTAGCGGAGGCTTGCTGCTAGGCCCTGTGCACGTAGAAACCGTAAGACAATCGGATACGAACACTGAAGTAACGCGCGATGCCTGAGTCCCGGCCCCTGTATGAGCTCCAGAAAGCTCGCCTTGAATCGTACGCCAAAGCAGGCTACAATTTCGACCTCGACCGCACCGACGAGTACACGGCCGAAAACGGCTGGCGGGTAGACGACTACGAAACGGAGTTGCCCCACGAGATGCCCGGCCCCCCGGACCCGCATGGGGCCTGGGCGGCCGCGCGGGAGGTGCTGCGCCGGTACACCTTTCCGCCTCCCGATCTTATTACGGGCATCTTCTTACCCGATCAGCCTTGGAACAGCGCGTAATGGTGCTGCGGGGGCAGTTTTTATTCTTTACCTTCTGGTTTGGGGTACGCATTGGCGGTGTTACCGACGAAGTGCAGGCCTTGTTCAGTGGGCAGCAGGAACAAGTCTGGGGCTATAACTACCGCACTTTGGAAGGACACTTCGAGCGGGGGCAGATCGACTTTACCGTTCACAAAAATCTTACTACTGGTCGCATCCGCTTCCATATTCACGCCTTTTCGCAAACGGGCCGTATCAGCAACCCCTTTTACTGGATTGGTTTTCGTCTGTTTGGGCGCATGCTCCAGCGCAAGTTTTCTACCGAGTCGATGAAGCGGCTGCGGGCCCAAGTAGAAGAAATGCTGCGCAAAGGCTGGACGTCCCCCACAACTACCGCTGGCCCACCCGTGCAGGCCGCCGCAGGGCATGAGGATGCCACCGAGCAATTGCGCAAAGCCACACAGTAGCCCTACTACTGCGCGGCTTACCTTGGTAGTAAGCGCATAGGTCGTAGCCTAGCGGCCCCTGGGTTACGGGTTCCGGCTGGCTCGGTAAACGTTTTCCTGCTAAGCCGCTGTACCATCTAGCACTAGGAAGGAGTAGCTAGAAATCAGGGCACAAGGTTCTTCACTTCTACCGTAACGCAGAGGGTAGGCGGCTGGGGTAAGAGAAGGTTGACGGTAAAAAGGCGAAGCCACCTTGGCCGTAAACAATTACCCTGTGAAACCGTTATTGTGATTCCGTTCTGAAGTTTCAGTTCTCTACAACCAACCCGTTTTCATGTCACAAGCAAAAGGCTACGCTGCTCCCGCAGTGCATGCTCCCCTCGTACCCTTCGACTTCCAGCGCCGTGAAGTGGGAGCCCACGATGTACGCATCGAAATTCTATTCTGTGGCGTGTGCCACTCCGACCTTCACCAAGTGCGCGACGAATGGGGCGGTTCTGTTTTCCCTATGGTACCCGGCCACGAAATTGTGGGCCGCGTAACGGAAGTAGGCGCGCACGTGAAAGGCTTTACTGTAGGCGACCTAGCCGGCGTGGGCTGCATGGTGAACTCCTGCCAGCACTGCCCCGAGTGCAACGAAGGCCTTGAGCAGTACTGTGACGAAGGATTTGTGGGCACGTACGGCGCTACTGACCGCGACGGCACCATAACCTACGGTGGCTACTCCAATAGCATTGTGGTAACGGAGAAATTCGTGCTCCACGTGTCGGATAAGCTGGACCTCTCCCGCGTAGCGCCGCTGTTGTGCGCTGGCATCACCACGTGGTCGCCCCTGCGGCAGTGGAACGCTAAGGCTGGCGACCGGGTAGCTGTTATGGGCCTGGGTGGCCTGGGCCACATGGCCGTGAAATTTGCCGTTGCTCTGGGCTGCGAAGTAACTGTGTTCAGCACCTCCCCCAACAAAGAGGCCGATGCCAAAGAACTAGGCGCCCACAAGTTTGTGGTAAGCAAGGATGCCGACGCCATGAAATCGGTGTCGAATTACTTTGACTTGATCATCAACACGGTGTCGGCTACCATGGACCTAACTCCCTACATCAGCACCCTGCGCCTAGACGGCACCATGGTACTGCTGGGCGTGCCACCAGAAGCCCCACAACTGCACGCGTTCAACCTCATTGCCAAGCGTCGTCGTATTGCTGGTTCCCTCATCGGAGGTATTCAGGAAACCCAGGAAATGCTGGATTTCTGCGCCGAGCACAACGTAATGAGCGACGTGGAAGTGATTCCCATGAACTACATCAATGAGGCCTACGAGCGTATGCTGAAGTCTGATGTGAAGTACCGTTTCGTGCTAGACCTAGCCACCATCTAGGCAAGAGCAGTAAAACAGAAGAGCCCGGCTTCCTCCTTGGAAGCTGGGCTCTTCTGTTTTACTGCTCTTGCTGAGTTACTTGTGCGGTAGCAGAGCGAGTGTTCCAACGTTTGCGGCCCCTTCTTCTCAGCAGAAGCAAAGCCACGCCCCCAGCGCTACCTAGCGTGAGTAGATTGGAGACCCAGCTTACGGCCTCTGAGGCCCGGTGTGCCGCTATGGCCGTGGCAATCTGTTTGTGCTGGTCGGGGCGGAACTGGTCGGCGGAAAGCGAAAGCACAACCTGCCCCCTCTTAAAGTGTCTGCGCTGAAATTGCCAAGTGCCTCCTTGGTACCGGGCTACTACCAATCCGGTGGGGTACAAGTTTTCCGTTTCTATGGTTACTTTTTGGTCGGAGAAGAAAACATACTGCACCCAAAATACCCGCCAGTGGTGGTGCTTACTTGCTCGCAAGAAGTACAGCTTCTCAACGTGATGATGGGGGTTCTGGATAACGACTTCGCCAGGGGAAGACGCCAATGAGGACGGAGAACTCAACAAGAGCTTTATTCCTATTATGGGGAGGCTTAGTAGCACCAGGCCTAGTGCCAGTAGCTTGCGGACAAACGAGCTATGGGGCCGCCGAAAAATAAGCAACGCTAGTAGCAGCAACAGTACCCCATCGGCACCTAGGATAAAAGCGACTACCAAGTCTAGTTGGTGTAGTTGATACAGCATATAGCAATAGCGCGTTGTGTGTCATGAATAATAATTAATATCTACTCTTTTTCTACGGGGTAGCGAAAGGTGCCTTCCAGTGTGAAGCGCTTGCCCCCGCGGCCCGATTCGCAAACAGTGCACCGGTAGGAGCCGGCCAGCCAGTGCTTGGCGCCGTTGATGGCCGTAATCGTAACGGAACCTGGATTATCGGGGCAAGATTTAGAGTAGGCCGCCGTCTTGCCAAAGCGGTAGGAGGCGTCTCGGTTGCGTCCACTCAAGATTTCCTGAAAGCTATACGTGCCCGTCTGAATCGGAAATCGGTCAATCAGGATAGTGAGGCCCTCCCCATCGGGGTCATCGGCCCGGATGATATTGAGGCGGAGCGTGCGGGTGTCGCTGAGGAAAAAACGCGAACTAATAGTATCGGCAGCAACTGCCTGCCCATTCACGCGCAAGGTTAGCAAGCGGGCCGAATCGGGGGGCGTGTGGCGGACAGTGGGGGCAGCACCCAGCAGCGGTAAGAGTAGCAGGGGTAGGAAGCGGTTCATAGAGCAGCTAAGGGCAAGAATCAGCCCAGAAGATACGTCATGGAATTACACGCCTCAAGCGCCTGCTCTTAAACCTGCCCCCTGCCGTCAAATGGGCCCCCTAAAACCAGGAAGCCGAGCCTACGTTGGTAGGTGCCTCGGCTTCCTGGTTTTACTGACTAAGAGAACTGCTACTCCTCGCGCCATGGGTATTGCTGCAAGGCTACTTCCAAGCAATCCATAGCTTTATTGATAACATCTTGGTTGACCACGTAGGCCATACGCATTTGCTGGCGGCCCAGAATGGAGGTGGCATAAAAGCCCGCCGCCGGCGACACCATGAGCGTTTGCCCGTTGTGCTGAAACTCCTCCAGCAGCCACTGTGCAAACCGCTCGGCATCGTCTACGGGCAGGTGGCAGAGCACGTAGAATGCACCGCGGGGTAGGGGGCAGCGTACGCCAGGCATGGCCCGCAGGCGGCGCACCATCAGGTCGCGGCGGGCCTGGTACTCGGCTTTGGTATGGTCGAAGTAGTCTTCTGGTAAGTCGGCGGCAGCTTCGGCCAGCAGCTGACCCAGGCCGGGCGGGCACACCCGCAGCTGGGCTAGTTTGAATACTACGTCGCGCAGGGACTTGTTTTTAGTCACGAGGGCGCCAATACGGGCTCCGCAGGCGCTATACCGCTTCGAGATAGTGTCAATAAGAACCACGTGTTCGTCAACACCTTCGAGGTGTAGGGCGCTGGTGAACTCTCCGTCGTAGCAGAACTCCCGATAGGCTTCATCGGAAAGCAGGTACAGGTTGTGGCGCAGGCAGAGGTCTTTGAGCTGCTCAAGTTCTTGGCGGCTGTATACGTAGCCCGTTGGGTTGTTGGGGCTGCAAATCAGGATGGCCTTGGTGCGGGGCGTAATCTTACGCTCAAACTCCTCAATGGGTGGCAGCGCAAAATCCTGCTCCAGGTGCGATGCCACGGGTACCACGTGCGTGCCCGTAGACACGGCAAACGCAGTGTAGGGACCGTAGAATGGCTCCGGCACAATAAACTCATCGCCTGGGTTAAGGCAGGCCAGCAGCGCAAACGAAATGGATTCGCTACCGCCCGTAGTTACAATAACGTCCTCGTAGGTGACCGACAAGCCCAGGCGCTGGTAGTAATCGGCCAGCTTGCGGCGGTAGCTCAGCGTACCTGCCGTCGGGCCGTACTCCAGCACTCGAATGTCCGCCTGCTGCACGGCCGCCAGCATGGCTGGCGGCGTCTCGATATCGGGCTGCCCGATGTTGAGGGGATGCACCGTCAGGCCGCGTTGGCGAGCGGCTTCGGCGTAGGGCGTAAGTCGGCGGTAAGGAGAAGGCGGTAAGGCCAGTCCACGCTGCGAAGGTTGAAGCATGGGCTTAAAGTTAGCTTAGCTGCCTAGAACGAGCCACTTTTCCGCGAAACTTCTAATGCAATTACCGCGGAATGCAATTCGCAAGGGCTAGCAAGATAGCCTGGCAATTTGCTGCGTTGGCGTAGGTATGTTGCCTCTACAACCAACCAAGGCAGAATGTGCAACCGACCACGCTAAGTAGTCTCCGCCTTTAGTGCAAACCCCGCAAACCAGCGCCCACGCTACCGGTTATGTTCCCATGACTCCCTCTTCCCCCCAACCCGAAGTATGGCTGCGCGGTCCGCTCCCGGATGTGCTGCCCCTGCTACAGCCCATAGCTCACGCCCTGCTGCAAGCCCGCGAGGAGTTGCAGGTTGCCCTGCGCCACTTCCCCGACCACTTATTGCAGGTTCGGCCAGCGGGCGTGGCCTCAGTGGGTTTCCATCTGCGTCACTTGGCCGGCGTGCTTGACCGCATGCAAACTTACGCTCGTTATAAGCCCCTAAGCCAAGCGCAATTCGAGTTTCTGGCTGCCGAGAAAGAGGGCTCTACCACCTCTCCCGACACCGTTGCGCACTTACTACAGCAGTTTGCTGGCCAAGTAGAAGCCATGCTGGACACCCTGCGTGCCACCCCGGAAGCTACGTTGGCGGAATTCCGGCCAGTAGGCCGGGCGGGGCTGCCGAGCACCGTTATGGGCCTGCTCGTACACGCCGCCGAGCACACCACGCGCCACGTGGGGCAGTTGCTGGTCACGGCCCGGGTAGCACAGGCTGGGGCTGCTGCCTCGGCGTAGATTGGATAAGAAATTTCCTGCTGTTTGCCTTTGCTACGACCAGGGTAACAAAAAAGTAATAGTATACCAGAGAGTATGGTCGGCTAGATGGCCCCAGAGCAAGGCCTGCGTTCTGGTAGCGTCCATATTCCGGTGTTCTGATAGGATTGCTTGCCTGGGAATGTGGGCCGGTGAATGGGAATTTGGATGCTCGGGAGGGACTGCCAGAAGGCGCTAGCGTCCGGCTTACGGTACGGCTCCTCTATAACCCCTGAGTATTCATTCCGTTGGTATAAGCTCAATCCTTTACCAACTGCTATGGAAAATAAACCAACTAGCCTGCCCCCTCAAGAGCAAGACCAACAGCCCGGAATCGAGGCGGAAATGACCCCACAGCCGGAATATATCCGGTCGAATTATAAGGGAAGCAACAAGCTTCAGGATAAAGTGGCGCTCATCACGGGTGGCGACTCCGGCATTGGTCGGGCCGTGGCCATTCACTTCGCCCGCGAGGGAGCTGATGTAGCCATTACTTACATGTCGCACGAAGAGCAAGACGCCTATGCTACCCGTCAGTTGGTAGAAGCCGAAGGTCGCCGCTGCCTCACCCTGCCCGGCGACTTGCGCGACCGGGAATACTGCCAGTCTATTGTAAGCCAAACCGTGGAACAATTAGGCGGCCTGAACGTGCTGGTGAATAATGCGGCGCAGCAATTCGTGAGTCAGGACGTCACGGATGTAGAAGACCAGCAATGGGAAGACACCTTCCAAGTGAACTTCTTCTCCTTCGTGCGCGTGACTCGGGCCGCCCTAGAACACCTCAAAGAAGGCGACTCTATCATCAACACATCTTCCATCAACGCCTACCGTGGCAACCAGCAGCTCGTGGATTACACTTCCACCAAAGGTGCTATTACGGCTTACACTCGCTCAATTGCTCAGCAGCTAGCCGAGAAGAAGATTCGGGTAAACTCCGTTGCTCCTGGCCCCATCTGGACGCCCCTTATCCCCGCTAGCTTCCCCGCCGAGAAGGTAGCCTCCTTCGGGAAAGACACGACCATGAAACGCCCCGGCCAACCTTCTGAGGTGGCGCCTGCCTACGTGTTCCTGGCTTCCGAAGATGCTTCCTACATCACGGGGCAAGCTATTCACCCCAATGGGGGCGAGATTCTGAATACCTAAGCCGGCTACGGCTACTGCATGAGAAAGGGCACCCATGTGGGTGCCCTTTGTTATGGGGGGGATATGGTTAGGCTGCTACTGAGTTGCCTCGCTTGAAATACTGGTTTATTCCTTTCGAGAACAGAAGCATGAGCACAACCGTCAGGTGCAAGGGAACGAGCAGCCCAAAGCCCAGGACTTTACCACCGTGGGGGATGTTGTAGGATAACACGACGTAGGCCAGGTAGAGCTGCACGCAGGAAAACAGTAGCGTAATGAAATGGGCCGGCCGCCACCGCTGAAAAAGAGATATGCTGAGCAGAGTGGTCCAGAGGAAACTGACGGAAATGTGGCCGGAGCTTTCTACAAACCAATCCGCAAACACGCTTGGCAGTAAAGAGGTGAGCAATAGGCACGCCGCTACTACCGCCAACTGCCACACGCCATTCTCTCTCGGGTTCATACTAGGTAACACGCCCTGGGGCGGCTGGTAAAGAGTAGATAGCTACTGGCGAAGTATACGCAAAGGGCACTAGCCCGTTTAGAAGCAACCGTAGGTTGGAGGGGTCGTCGCAGCTTCTAGGTAGGGAAAGCAAAGCTACTATCTGATGGGTGGTTCCTAGCACGCCAAGCACCAGTTTCTAGCAAGATTTTCGCCCAATAATTACCCCGTGCTGGCTGTTACGCTGATGGGGTGTGCAGGTAGTTTTTTATGCGTACTCGTTTGGCCCGGTACCGAAACCAGCCTGCCACCGTGATACCAATTCCTACGGGCACGAATACAACGCCTACCCACACGTAGAGGTAGTCACGAAAGAAGTTGATGAAGGAGAAACCGGCTACCACCAGGGCCATGCCGGTACGTACGTAGGCCAGCACTGTGCGCTCATTGGCCAAGTGGGTGCGTTCCAGCGCAAGCTTGTCGCGTAGGTCGAGGGGAAGCTCAGAGATGAGAGGCGAAGATGAAGGCATGTCCATCTTACGCATAACGACAGTTGTGGTAGGCACTTCTAGAAATCCAGAATCTAGCTTGCAGCCGCCTTATCTGGACTTAACTACGCTCGGAATAGCTTTTTGTCGGCCCAAAAGGTGCCAAATGGCACCACCGATACTACCAAGGCCAGCAGTGCCTTCCGCCACGACCAGCTATGCTCCAAGCTCGCTTGAAGTACTAGTAATAGGTACAGCACAAATAACACCCCGTGCGCCATGCCCACAATGCGCACCGCTGCCGGTTCGCCAGCCAGGTATTTCAGAGGCATGGCAATCCCCAGCAGCACCAGAAACGAAATGCCTTCCAGAAACCCAACAGCGCGTAATCGGCCAAGCGTGGTACGTAGCAATACAAGCATAAATCCAACTGGAACTGATAAAGCCGCAAGATACGCCTGCCAGCAGTACAACTAGCCACTAAAAATTACCAATGCTCCCGAGATTTTAATCCTAAGGGACAGTATCGCTGTCCGAAATTTGAAAATAGTAAAGTGAAAATTAAACCCCCGCGCCAGCCTTACAGCCAACGCGGGGGTTCTTATGAGTAATTGGCTAGTGCCAAGCTACTACATCCGGCTGATAATCTCGTCGCCGAACTCGCTGCACTTCAGCAGAGTAGCACCTTCCATCAGACGCTCGAAGTCGTAGGTAACGCGCTTTGAGGCAATGGCGGCTTCGAGCCCTTTGTAGATCAGGTCGGCGGCTTCCTGCCAGCCAGGTGCTCAAACATCATGGCACCCGACAGGATAACCGAGCCGGGGTTCACCTTATCTTGGCCAGCATACTTGGGTGCGGTGCCGTGGGTCGCTTCGAAAATGGCGTGGCCCGTTAGATAGTTGATGTTGGCACCGGGAGCAATGCCAATGCCACCTACAATAGCTGCCAGCGCATCGGAGATATAGTCGCCGTTCAGGTTCAGGGTAGCTACTACCGAGTACTCGGCGGGGCGGAGCAATATTTGCTGCAAGAAGGCATCGGCAATGCTGTCCTTAATCAGGATCTTACCACCTTCCAGGGCTGCGCGCTGCTGAGCATCGGCTACTTCTTGGCCCTGCTTGGCAACTACCTTGTCGTACTGGTTCCACGTGTACACTTTGTCGCCAAACTCGCGCTCTGCCAGTTCGTAGCCCCAGGTTTTGAAAGCCCCCTCGGTAAACTTCATGATGTTGCCCTTGTGGACCAACGTCACCGACGGTTTGTTGTGCTCAATGGCATATTGAATAGCCGCGCGTACCAAGCGCTCTGTACCTTCCTTCGATACGGGCTTGATGCCGAACGACGAGGTCTCGGGGAAGCGAATTTTCTTTACGCCCATCTCATCCTGCAGAAATTCCAGCATTTTCTGGGCCTGCGGCGTGCCGTTCATGTACTCAATACCGGCGTAAATATCCTCCGTGTTTTCGCGGAAGATCACCATGTCGGTCAGGTTGGGCTGCTTCACGGGCGAGGGTACGCCTTCAAACCACCGCACCGGGCGTACGCAAGCGTACAAGTCAAGCTCCTGGCGCAAGGCCACGTTCAGAGACCGGATACCACCACCCACGGGAGTAGTCAGGGGGCCTTTGATGCCCACCAGGTATTCGCGGAAAGCATCGAGGGTTTCGTTTGGCAGCCAGTTGTTGGTTTGCTTGAAGGACTTCTCGCCGGCCAATACCTCTTTCCACACCAGCTTGCGCGAGCCGCCATAGGCTTTTTCTACTGCCGCGTCGAACACGCGGACGGAAGCCGCCCAAATGTCCGGACCCGTGCCGTCGCCTTCGATGAACGGAATGATGGGTTGATCGGGCACGTGCAGCTTGCCGTTCTTGATGGTGATTTTCTCTGCCATTGTTGAAAAGGTACTTAGGTACTATAGGTTTTTGGTGGTGGGCCCCGTCCCTAGCTCCTCCCGGGGGGAGGGGTACGTCTAGTTTCTAGCTATTCACTTCGGATTTCTTGCTCTCAGGTGGATAGATGTAGAACTAGAAATAACAGCCCAGGCTAGTGCTCCTATCTTGCTGAGTAGGGGCTAGGGATAGAGTACTTAATAGCCGAAAATCTCTTTCAGCGTAAGTTGCTGGACCTGCCCGTACTTGGCCAGTTCCTTGAAGTTGAGGCGGTCCTTGGAGCCGATAACCAGAATGGTTTGCGGCTGCCCTTTCACGCGAGCCTGCTGGAACTTCTGCAAGTCCTGGAAGCTCATGTTAGGCGTCTGCTCGTACACGTCGCGGCGCACATCATAATCGAGGCCGAGGCGTTTGGCCCGCTCGTAGCTGAAGAGGATGTCCGACTTAGTGATGCGCTCCGTGGCAATGCTGTTGCGGATGGCGTTCTTGGCAATCTGCAGATTGGCTTCGGCCACGGGCATGTCGTTGAGCAGGGTGTTCATGCCGGCCATGGCCTCGGGCAGCTTGTCGCTCTGGGTGCCGATATAGCTGAGGTTGTAGGAACTGCGTCCTACCTTATCGGCATTAGCAAAGCGCGAGGAAGCCGAGTAGGCCAGGGCTTTCGACTCGCGTAGTTCCTGGAACACAATACTGCCCATACTCCCCCCAAAATACTCGTTGTAGAGGCTGGTAGTAGGTATCAGTCCTTTGTCGTACATGGGCCCTTTGCTCAGGAACAGAATTTCGGCCTGTACCATGTTGTAGTCTACCCAATATACTTTGCGGTCCGTCATGGGCTGCTCCGCGAAGTCCTTGTTAGCTGGCACGGGCGTGAGCTTAGCAGGTACGCGGTGGGTTGTATTCAGCGTAGACGCTAAGGCGTCGGTAGCGCGTGGCCCGTAGTACAGCACGCGGTGCTGGTAGGTCGGGAGCTTCTGGATGAGGGCGGTGAGCTGCTCAGGCTTCAGCGCTTTTAGCTCTTTCTCGCTCAGTTGGCTGGTGAAGGGGTTTTTCGCGCCGTACTTGGCGTAGTTCACCAGGGCCTGGTTCAGAATAACTCCTTTGTTGAGCTTGGCATCCTGGCGGGCTTTCAACACCCCAGCCACCATGTTCTTGAGGGCGGCGGCATCGGGCTTGGGGGCGGCAAGCAGACTTTCGAACAGCTGCAAGGCTTGCTCAAAGTTGCTGTCGAGGCCGGAGAGGCTCACGAAGGTGCGGTCCTGGCCGCTTTGCACCGAGAAAGAGCACCCGAGCTTGTAGAACTCCTGCTGGAGCTGGGCGGCGTTGTATTTGCCGGTGCCCAGGTACTGCAGGTAGTCGGTAGCGAGACCAAGCTTGGGGTCATTGTTGGTACCCAAGTCCAGCGCGTAGTACAGGTTGAAGAGGTTGTTCTCCTCGTTGTGGGTGTAGTACACCGGAATGCCCGAGGCCAGCTTGGTTTCCTGAATGTCCTTCTTGTAGTCCAGGAAAACCGGCTGCAATTCGGGCGACGTCTTAGCCGTAACTTCTTTGTAGAACGCAGAGGCCGCTTCGCGGTTTACGGGCACGGGCGTAATGGAGGGCTTCACCACTTTCACCTTGTTGGAGTCCTGGCCGGTGCGCTTGTACACCAGCGCGTAGCCGGGGCCGTAGTACTCGTTGGCCACGCGCATCACGTCCTGCTTGGTGATGGTAGCGAAGTCGTCGAACTGTTTGAGGTAGTCCTTCCAATCTTCGCGGGCCACAAACGCCGCCACAAAAGCGCCGGCACGAGCCTCGTTGCTTTCGTAGCTGCGGGTACGCTGTAACTGCTCGTTGTTGATAATGGCCGGAATCAGCCACTCTGGGAAGTCACCCTTCTTTACCTTGGCTAGCTCGCCCAGCAGTAAGTCGCGGACTTGCGTGAGGCTTTGGCCCTGGCGGGGGGTAGCGTACAGAACGTGGGTGGAGTAGTCGTTGTTGAGGTCGGTGAAAGAAGCCGCACTCAATACCGTTTGCTTCTGATTCAGGTCCAGGTCAATGAGGCCGGCCTGCCCGTTGCTCAGGATCTTATCAATCATGCGCAGCACCAGCGCGTCGCGGGAGGCAGTGCCGGGAAAGCGGAAGCCGAGCATTACGTTTTCAGCATCGGGCCCCAGTATTTGCTTGACAAGGGGCGCCGTGATGGGCGCTTCCTGGGCCGGAGTGAAAGTAGGTACTGGCTTGGCCTGTAGCTTGCCAAAATACTGGTCAATCAGCTGGATGGTCTGGTCATAGTCCAGGTCACCGGAAAGGCAGAGGGCTACGTTGTTGGGCACGTAGTACTGCCCGAAGTACTTCTTGATTTCTGTAATGGAAGGGTTCTGCAAGTGCTCGATGGTCCCGATGGTGGTTTGGGTACCATACTCGTGCTTTTGGAACAAGCTGCTGTTCAGGGCTTCAAACTCCTTGCGGAAGTCACTATCCAAGCTGCGGTTTTTCTCCTCGTATACTGCTTCCAACTCCGTGTGGAACAGGCGGGGCACCATTTCCTGCATGCGCTCGGCCTGCACGGCAGCCCACTTCTCTAGCTGGTTACTCGGAATATCTTCCTGGTATACCGTCTGCTCCACCGAGGTGTAGGCGTTCGAGCCCTTGGCCCCGATGGCGCCCATTACCTTGTCGTACTCATTTGCCACGGCGTACTTAGCCGCCACGCTCGATACCGAATCTATCTGATGGTAGAGCTTTTTGCGCAATGCGGCGTCGCGAGTACTGCGATACTGCTCGTAAAGCGCCTCGATTTTGTCCAACTCTGGCTTCTCCGCGGCCCAGTTCTGAGTACCCAACTTAGAGGTGCCTTTGAACACCATGTGCTCCAAGTAGTGCGCCAGGCCGGTAGCGGTGTGCGGGTCATTCTTAGAACCGGCGCGCACCGCTATGTACGTTTGAATGCGCGGCGCATCATCGTAGTCCGACAAGTACACCGTTAGGCCGTTATCTAGGGTGTAGATACGCGCTTTAAGCGGGTCGCCTTCCACCGTTTGGTACTTGTACTCTTTCTGTTGCGCAGCTGGCACAGTTGTAGTAGCGCAGCCGAGGTAGGTGGAGTGGCCGCCGGCTTACTTGTCTGACACTGGGTAAGGCCGAGCGTAGCCAGGGCCGGAAGGATAAGCAGCAGGGGTTTCTTCACGGGCAAATTCGACGCGGAAAACGGAGCAGGAAAGGATTAGGGCCAAAGATAGGCCGCCCCCCTGGGAATAAAAAGCTTGGCGAAGGGCCGCTTCCCGCGAAGTGCGAAAATTTGCGTATGAGAATCATGGCTCAGCGAGAACAGCTAAACCGCCCTGCCCAGCCTTGGTTTTGTACTCATTCGATCAGCGCCCTACCAGTAGAAACACAAAAACTGCCCTGTGGGTAGCAAGCAGAAGTTGAGTTATCCGTTTAAGGTAGCCTACATGCTGTTTGCCAGCCCACAGGGCAGCGGTAAAACGTAGCGGTGATCCTAAAAGTCAGCGTCGAGACCCAGCTTCTGCTTCATGGCCGTCAGCATGGGGTACTTTTCCATCAGGTACTCTAGCTTGTCGCTGGAAGTATAGAGCTTGCGGCCGGTATCTACCCGCTCCACTACTTCCACTTGCACATTGATGCGAGGGTAGCCCGTCCGTCGCCGTAGTTCACCTAGGAAGTCGGCCCGAAACTCGTTGAACTGGTCCTCCTGCACCGGATTGTCTACGCGTAGCACAATAACATGCTGGGCGTTGGCTTGGACGGGGCGGTTGAGCAGGCTGTACTGGCTCATGCTAATGGCCTTGCGCTCTTCAATCAGCTCGGCCCATACCCGCTGCAGCACTTCGTCGTTCACGGCGGGTAGGCCGGTTACGGGGCCCGCTGGTTCCGCCTCCGTGGTAGTTTTTCCGGCGGCAGCTTGCTGCTCTAGCTGGGCCTTCATTGCGTTTAGGCTGCCTAAGCCGGGTAGCTTGGTGCCAAGCCCAAGTGGCTTGCCGGTGGGCATGCCGGGCCGAGGAGGGGGCAAGGGCGCCGCCGTAACGGGTACCTGGCCCGGCTCGTGGCCCGCCACGCTGGGCGTACCAATTTCTACGTGCGGCACTGAGTCGCGCAGTTGGGGCGTGGCCGGAACCTGAGTTGCTGCTTCATCCTCAATGCTGGGCGTATCATGAAGCTCTTCTACCCCGCTTTCAATGGGTACGATGGGCTCGGGGTCGGCAGGGCCCGATACTACCGTAGGCGCTACGGCAGGCGGTCCAGCCGGCGGCGGTACGGGCGCGGGCGGCGTATTCTCTGGGGCCTTCGCGTGTGGAGCAGCCGTTTCAATACGGTTGCTGACCGGAGCCAGACTAGGCGCAGGAGTGGCCGGGGGCGTTACGCTACTTTTTTTTTTTCGCCTCGTCGTTGCCCGACGAGGCTTGCGCGGTACCGTTAGCTGCTGGGCCAGCACCTAAGTCGCGGGCAAATTGCACGGCACCGTTGAGGTAGGCCAGCTTCATTAGCATCAGCTCCACGTGCAAGCGCTGGTTCTTGGCTTGCTTAAACTCCCGGTCGCACTGGCTGACCAGGTTTAGCGCCGAAAGCAGGAAGGCCAGCGGTGCCGCCTGGGCTTGCTGCACGTAGCGGCTACGGATGTTATCGGATACTTCCAATAGCTGCACCGTCACGGGGTCTTTGCACACCAGCAAGCCTCGCAAGTGCTCAGCCGCGCCCACCACAAAGTTGTGCAGGTCAAACCCGTTCTGCATCACTTCCTCCAGCAGAAGCAATGTCCCCGACAGGTTCTCTGCCAGTAAGGCGTCTACTAGCCGGAAGTAGTACTCATAATCTAGAATGTGTAGATTCTGCACAACGTCCTTGTAGCGCAAGTCGTGGCCCGAGAAGGTCACCATCTGGTCGAACATCGAGAGGGCGTCGCGCAGGCCACCGTCGGCCTTTTGGGCTAGCAGGTGCAAGGCGTCGTCTTCGGCCTGAATGTGCTCCTGAGTAGCTACATAGCGCAGGTGCCCCCGGATGTCGTCTACCCGAATCCGGTTGAAGTCGAATATCTGGCAGCGTGAAAGAATCGTTGGAATAATCTTGTGCCGCTCGGTGGTAGCCAAGATGAAGATGGCGTAGCTCGGCGGCTCCTCTAAGGTTTTCAGGAAAGCATTGAAGGCCGCATTCGAGAGCATGTGCACCTCGTCAATGATATACACCTTAAAGCGGCCCTGCTGAGGGGCGTAGCGCACCTGCTCAACCAAGCTGCGAATGTCTTCCACCGAGTTGTTGGAGGCCGCGTCCAGCTCGTGCACGTTGAAGGAGGCATTCTCCTGGAAGGCTCGGCAGGAGCTGCACTTACCGCACGCCTCTAGCTCAAATGGGGTATTATCCGGGTCAGCGGCCTGCTGCAGCGCATCGGGTACAATGTCGGGCTGCGTGCGTAGCAGCTCCGAAACCGGGCGGCCTTTGCGCACGTGCTCTTCCACAAACTCACAGTTAATGGTCTTAGCCAGAATGCGCGCGCAAGTGGTTTTGCCCACTCCGCGTGGGCCACAAAACAGGAACGCCTGAGCCAAGTGCTGGCTAACAATGGCGTTCTGCAGCGTGGTAGTAACGTGCTGCTGCCCAACTACGCTGCGAAACGTAGCGGGACGGTATTTCCGGGCCGAAACAACGAAATTCTCCATAAGTCCTGACCACAAAGATACGCAATACCTGCCCCGAATCCGCCCCTTGCGCTAGGTCTGGCCTGTTAATTCGCAGTAATGTAGGCGGAATTACAAGTGCATGTTCGCCTGATAATTGTATTGATAAATAGCGTTTTTTGCGTGTATAATCACGTTGCTAAAGTGGCAAAGGAACAGGTTGCTACCAGCAGCAAGTAGTCAGAGTTTGAAACGAGATTTGCTCCACGAACTAGGTTGCTCAGTGTTGCAGGGTAAAGCGGTGTAGCGGGAACAATTTCAATCACCAACAACGTTTTCTACCCAACGTGCGTACATTTGCACCCCGCTACTTGTGGCGGGCATCGTTCTTTACCAATTGGGGCTGACCGGAATTGACAGCTTGTGCAGGTCGCGAGTAAGCGTGTCGGGAGTTGGATGAATCTCCCGTTAAAAAGTCGTCCAAACAACAACCGGCGAGTATAGCTACGCCATGGCTGCCTAATCTAGGTATTAGGTAATGTCATCGTCCCGCATCCGTCCTCCTTCTCACGGGTGAGTTCGGGGCGTCGTAAGCAGTTAGGATAGTCTTGGTGGCGCTGCGACGCCAGGGCGAAATCAAGCAGATAAGGGGAGACTAAGGGCCTGATGTGCGCCTGGGATCCTTCGAAAATTCAAGCATAGATACACACGTAGAAAGCTCGACGGCTTCCTTGTCTGGACCAGGGTTCGAATCCCTGCAGCTCCACCCCTAACCCCGTCCCTGATTCAGGGACGGGGTTTTTCATTTCTATGGTATGTGGAACCACAGTTTTGCATCAAGAAGATACTTCACTCACCTGTGAAAATCACAACGCCCTGGCTATGTCCTATAGTCAGGGCGTTGTGATTTTCACAGGTGAGTGCTTGGGTAGGGCGTGCTCGGAATAGCGGAGTACTAGCCCCAAAACACCAGCAGCCATACAAGTAGGCACAGCATTACCGTGGTAAGAGCTTTTTGCCACCAAGCTGGCTGCATTGTGCTCGTATCGTGGGTGGGAATTGGGGTGTTGTCGGTGTAGTTTTTGTACGTGTAGGGGTGCTGGTCCATATAAAGTATAGCTAAAAAGCCTCGGGCATCCGAGTGGTGGGTGGGAGTAGGAGAGGGAATAGGGCGAAACGTACGGACAACTGCCTAGCTTGGATGGAAGTAGGGGGCGAAACAGCCGAAGTACTCGGTCAATGTACAGGATTACTATGTGAATAAATGTGACTTTTCAAGTCAAAATCAATCTGTTAAGCTACTTGCGCCATTCCACCTTCAGCGTGCAGTAGGTGGTTGCTCACCACTGCCGCCTGGTAGCAAGGGGCATAGCCAGCCATACCATGTGCTTATATATCTAACTTAAAAAACTCGCCCTTGGCCTTTAGAGAGGACTGCCGAATGACAAGGTCCCCGGTAATGACGAAGGTGCGCGGCTGGAACGATTCTTTTTCCTGCACTTGCTCTAAAAACAAACGAGCAGCTTGCTGACCAATACGGTAAGGGTGCAGGTTAACGGTAGTCAGGCTTGGCTCAATCATAGAGGCCATAAACTCATCTCCGAAGCCTACCACGGCCATATCTTCGGGTACACGCAGGCCGCGGGCCTTTAGGGCTACCAGCAAATCGAAGGCATTGGTGTAGTTGATGGCGAAGATGGCATCGGGCGGGTGGGGGAGAGCCAGCCAGGTATCTAAGGCAGCTACTGCCTGCTCTGGCTTGAAGTTGATATGCGTACGTAGCTCATCGCGCAGGGGCATGCCATACTTTTGCAATGCACTCACGTAACCCGCCAAGCGGTTGCGGCTGATAAGCAGGCTTTCGGGGCCCGCCAAAATAGCAATACGCCGGGCGCCCTGCTCAATCAGATGCTGGGTTACGCTGAAGGCACCATTCCAGTCGTCTAGGATAACCTTGGCAGTATCCACCTCATTACACACCCGGTCGAAGTGTACAATGGGAATGCCGCGGCTGGCGGGTTGCTTTACGTGGTCGAAGTTTTCGGTTTCGCGGGAGTGGCATATCAGCAGGCCGTCTACGCGACTCGCAATAAGGGCCTGCACGTTGCTAACCTCCATCTCGTACGATTCCTTCGACTGGCAGATCATTACCCGATAGCCCGCCTCCGCTACTACCTGCTGAATCCCACTCACGGCCGTAGCGAAGAATGGCCGTTCAATATCAGGTATTACCACCCCAATGGTTTTGGTTTCACTGCTTTTCAGGCTTTGCGCCAGTAAGTTAGGCTGATAGTCGAGCTGGCGAGCTACCTCCAGAATAGCTTGGCGAGTATTAGCATTGATATCGGAGTGGCCATTGAGCGCGCGCGACACCGTGGAGGGCGCTACCCCTAGTTCCTTGGCTACGTCGCTGATGGTAGTTTGGCGGCGTTTTTTCTCTGGGATGGGCAGTGCTTTTTCATCCGTGAAGTGGTAGTTACAGGCTTTGCAGTGGTAACGCTGCCGCCCCCGGATGAAGCCAGCGCGCATTACCGCATCAGCCAACCGACACTTGGTACATTTGATCATGGGGTGGGAATTGAATTATTCCAAAGGTGGGTAGATGCCTCGGAAAAGTAAGGCAGCACTAGGGGTTTTTAATTGAAGGATAATCTACAGAATTTTTTTTACTGCTTTAGAACTGTGCTTCACCTACCGAAAACGTTTTCGAAAACGTTTTCGGTATTTTTATTTAGAAATCAGCCGTTTAGGAGGGTTTTTGAAGTGCCAATACACTCGCTTGTTTTTTTATCTTCGGTAGTAAGTACTCCCTAACTGCTCTGCATCGGTAATACGGCTGATGCACTAATAGGGTAGCTGAACGGTAATAAAAATTGCACTTTTTGCTAGAAAGAGTACCTCTTATATGTTGCACACCATGCGCTGGTTTGGTCCCCAGGACCCGGTTTCTCTTTTTACACTTCGGCAGGCCGGCTGCACGGGCGTTGTAACGGCCCTGCATCAGGTACCAGTAGGGGCAGTATGGAGCATTGAAGCCATTCAGGAACGGCAGCGGCTTGTGGAGCAGGATAATATTCAGTACTCACCTCTGAAGTGGGCGGTGGTAGAAAGCCTGCCCGTCCATGAAGACATCAAGAAGGGTCGCGTAATTCGCGCCGAATACATTCGCAATTATCAGCAGAGCCTGCGCAACCTGGCCGCCTGTGGCATTCACACGGTGTGCTACAACTTCATGCCCGTCTTGGATTGGTCGCGCACCAATCTTACGTACGAAATGCCCGACGGCTCGCGGGCCCTACGGTTTGTGTGGCAGGACTTTGCTTTGTTTGACCTGTGCATCCTACGGCGCCTGGTGCCGAAGCCGACTACGAAGTAGAGGTAGCAGCCGCTGCCCGCGCGCAGTTCGAGAACATGTCGGCCGCTGAGGTGACTGCCCTGACTAACGTGGTGCTGCTAGGACTACCCGGTTCGGAAGAGGCCTTCGAGCTGGCTGGTTTTCAAGCCCTGCTTGACGAGTATGCCAGCATCGATGCCGCTACGTTGCGCGAAAACCTGTATTACTTTCTGCGGGAGGTAGGGCCAGTGGCCGAAGAAGTAGGCGTGAACCTTTGCATTCACCCCGATGACCCACCGTTTCCCCTGCTGGGCTTGCCTCGCGTAGTGAGTACCGAAGCCGACCTGCTAGGCCTACTACAAGCCTACGACTCACCGGCCAATGGCCTGACGTTTTGCACTGGTTCCCTGGGCGTGCGGCCCGATAATGATCTGCCCGGCATTGTGCGGCGCCTGGGAAACCGCATTCACTTTGTGCATTTGCGTGCTACTAAGCGCGAAGAAAACCCGCGCAACTTCCACGAGGCCGACCACCTCACCGGCGACGTGGATATGTACGCGGTAGTACGCGAACTAGTGATAGAGGAGCAGCGCCGAGCTGCCACTGGCCAGGGCAACCCCGCCCTCCCCATGCGCCCCGACCACGGCCACCAGATGCTCGACGACCTGGAGAAGCGCACGTACCCCGGCTACTCCGCCATTGGGCGCCTGCGCGGACTAGCCGAACTGCGGGGTCTGGAGTTGGGCATCCGGCGCAGTCTAGAGGCGAACTTACAAGAGCCACTGGCTACTTCCATCCACGCTGCGAGCTCCCTTTAACTGTTCTCTTTCGCTGTCCATCCCACCCATGCTACCCCGTTTTTTCCTGCTGCTTGCGTTCCTCAGCCTCGGCACTTACCTGCCTGGGCGCGCCGATGATGGCTACCGCTTGTGGCTGAAATATGATGAGCTGCCCGAAGCCAGCCTGCGCAAGGCCTGGCAGGCGCAAGCACGCGGGATTACGCTGGCATCTGCTTCAACTCCCACCCTGCAAACTGCCGCCCGCGAGCTGCAACTTGGGCTGCAAGGGCTGCTGGGGCGCCCGGTGCCGGTAGGGACGGCATCGGGCAGCAAGGGCCTCATTCGGCTGCGCGTAGCTCCCGACCCTAGCTTGGGTAAGGAAGGCTACCGCATCACTAGCCAGGCCAGCGGGTTGGAAATTACTGGCCCCACCGACGCGGCTGTGCTGTACGGGTGCTTTGCTCTCCTGCGGCAGGTACAAACTGGGCAACGGCCCAACCAGTTCAACCTGAGTAGCCAGCCCCGGATTCAGTACCGCTTACTTAACCACTGGGACAACCCCAACGGCACTGTGGAGCGCGGTTATGCGGGCTCCTCTATCTGGAAGTGGCACGAACTACCCGAGCGAATAGACCCGCGCTACCAAGACTACGCCCGGGCCAATGCCTCCATCGGGATTAATGGGGTAGTGTTGAACAACGTGAATGCCAGTGCCCGCTACCTCACCCCTGAGTACTTGCAGAAAGTAGCTACCCTGGCCGGTGTAATGCGCCCCTACGGCATCCGGGTGTACCTGTCCGTGCTGTGGGCTGCTCCCAAAGTTATTGGTGGGTTGCCTACCTCTGACCCACTCGACCCCAAGGTGAAGCAGTGGTGGGCCGCCCGCACCGATGAAATCTACCGGACTATTCCCGACTTCGGCGGCTTTCTAGTGAAGGCCAACTCTGAAGGCGAGCCTGGCCCCCAGGACTACGGCCGCAACCACGCCGATGGGGCTAATATGCTGGCGGCTGCTTTAGGCAACCACGATGGTATTGTGATGTGGAGGGCCTTCGTGTATAAGGCCAACTCCAAGGGCGACCGGTTCAGGGAAGCCTACCAGGAGTTTCAGCCCCTCGATGGCCAGTTTGCTTCCAAAGTACTAGTACAAGTGAAAAACGGTCCCATCGACTTTCAAGCCCGGGAGCCTTTTCACCCGATGTTCGGCGCTATGCCTCGCACGCCACTCGTGCTGGAAGTGCAGCTGACGCAAGAATACTTGGGCTTTGCTACCCACCTGGTATACCTGGGGCCGCTCGTGAAAGAGTGCCTGATGGCCGATACGTACGCCCAAGGGCCTGGCTCTACCGTCGCCAAGGTGGTCGATGGTACCCTGGAAAAGCACGCAATCAGTGGCATTGCGGGCGTAGCTAACATTGGCTCCGACCGCAACTGGACCGGGCACCCGGTAGGGCAAACCAACTGGTACGCCTTCGGGCGCTTGGCCTGGGACCACACGCTTAGCCCGGAGGCTGTTGCCGAAGAATGGACGAAAATGACTTTGACGCGGGAGCCGGCTGCGTTGGCTAGCATCCTGCCCGTGCTAAATCAGTCGCGCGACATCTATGTGCGCTACACTACACCCATGGGCCTCCACCATATCATGGGCCAGACCCTGCACTACGGTCCGGAGCCGTGGCTTTCCCAAAGCGCCCGCCCCGACTGGACTTCGGTGTACTACCACAAAGCCGACTCTGTGGGATTGGGTTTTGAGCGCACAGCCCGCGGCTCCAACGCTCTATCCTTATACTCTCCTGGAGTGCTCCAGCAGTGGAGCAACCCCGCTACCTGCCCGCTCGATTACCTGCTCTGGTTTCACCATGTAGGGTGGGGGCAGCGTCTGAGCACCGGCCGCACCCTCTGGGATGAGCTGTGCACCCGCTACTACACGGGCGCCGATTCAGTACTGTGGATGCAGCGGCAGTGGGAGCAAGCCCGCCCCGCCGTGGATGCCGAACTACACGCCGATGTAGCCGCCCGCCTGCGCATTCAGCACCGCGAGGCTCTGTGGTGGCGCGATGCCTGCGTGCTCTACTTCCAGACGTATGCGCGGCGGCCGATTCCGCCTACGCTCATGCCACCTACCCGCCCCCTGGCCGAAATCAAGCAGCTGGTCGATATCTACCAATTGCGCTAATACTTCCTCTGTTACCCCTTTCTCACATGGCACATCTGGAGCCTTTCGTATCCCCGCATGCCCAAGCCAACGGGCAGCACCAGCCCAATCCATTTTCCTTGGAAGGGAAAATAGCCCTCGTGACGGGCGGTGGCACTGGTATTGGCCTGGAAATAGCCCGCTGCATGGCTACGGCTGGCGCTACCGTCATCATCACCGGTCGTCGCGAATCGGTGCTGCAGGAAGCGGCCACGGAGTTGGGCGAATCGGTACATTACCTCACCAACGACGTGTGCGAATTAGACACTTTGGAGGACTTGGTTGCTCAGATTGAGGCTACCCACGGCCCGCTGGACATCTTGGTGAACAACGCCGGCATCAACATGAAGAAGCCCGCATTGGAGGTCACGGATGAGGAATTCAGCCGCATCATTCACACCAACCTCAACGCCGTGTTTGCCCTCACCCGCACCTGCGCCAGCCGCATGATGGAGCGCAAGAGCGGCGTAATTCTGATGATTTCATCCATGGCGGCCTACTACGGCATCGACCGGGTAGTAGCCTACGCCGCTTCTAAGTCGGCAGTGGAGGGCATGGTGAAAGTGCTAGCCTCGGAGTTCTCCAAGAACAATGTGCGGGTAAACGCCATTGCACCAGGCTTCATTGAAACCGACATGAGCCGCACGGCCATGAACTCCGACCCCGACCGCCGTGACCGGGCCATGCGCCGCACGCCCATGGGCAAGTTCGGACAGCCGTCTGACATCGGCCACGCGGCCGTGTTCCTCGCCTCCGAGGCAGCACGCTACATCACCGGGGCTTCGCTGCCCGTGGATGGTGGCAATTCTATCGGCTTTTAGCGCCCTCGCGGGCTACCTGCAACATCCCACATTTTAAAATTCCCACACTCCATGCACGCAACTATACGAAAATCGGCTCTTGGGCTGGGTTGGCCGCTACTCCTTGCTACCGGTTTGCCCCTGGCCGGTACCCTGCTTGCCCCGATGCAGGCGCAAGCCCAATCAACTCGCACCGTAACAGGCCGCGTGACCGAGCAGGCCACCGGCGAAGGTATTCCGGGCGTAACGGTGGTGGTGAAAGGCACTTCCGCTGGAGCTTCTACGGGTGCGGATGGCTCTTTCTCGGTGCAGGCCCCAGCTAACGGCACTACCCTGGTGTTCTCGGCTATTGGCTATGTGTCGGTAGAGCAGCCCATCGGCTCCGGCACAACGTTTAACGTAACCCTTTCCACCGACGCCAAGGCCCTGGATGAAGTAGTGGTAGTAGGCTACGGCGTGCAGAGAGCAGAAGCGGTAACTGGTTCAGTTGCTTCTATCAGTGGAGAGTCGTTGCGCGAAGTGCCATCTGCCAACATCTCACAGGCCTTACAAGGCCGTTTGCCAGGTGTGCAGTTTTCGCAATCTTCCTCCCAGCCTGGTGCGAGCACGCAAATTCGGATACGCGGTACTCGCTCACTTGGTGCCAGTAATGATCCATTGATTGTATTGGATGGTATTCCTTTCCCTGGTTCAATTGGTGACATCAACCCCAACGATATTCAGAGTGTAGATATCTTGAAAGACGCGTCGGCCACGGCTATTTACGGGTCACGTGGGGCAAATGGAGTTGTCCTGATAACTACCAAAGGGGGCAAAACAGGTCAAAAACCGCAAATAACATACGATGGGTTTGTTGGCGCTAAGACCCTCTTCGCCAAATACCCTATGATGAATGGGCCTGAGTTTGTTGCGCTTCGCAAAGCAGCGGGCCTGTATACGAACGCCCTGGATGAAGCCGATGATGTAAATACTGATTGGCAGGATTTGCTATACAAAACTGGCATTCAATCAAACCATAACTTAGGTGTTTCTGGTGGTACTGAAAACGGGCGTTATAATTTCAATGCGGGCTATTATCAAGAAGAAGGTGTAATTCCTACTCAGCAGTATACCCGCTATTCTGTTCGTGGAACGCTTGACCAAGGAGTTGGTAAGTATATCCGGTTAGGTTTCACCACAAATAACACCTACAACCTATCAGAAGGCTCGAATGTAGGTATATATGGTATCCTGAATTCATCGCCAATTGCCAATCCGTACAATGCTGATGGTAGCTTAAAAAGAACCATCAGAATGCCCTTGGATGAGCAGTGGGTGTATACAAGAGATATAGTAGAAGAGCTGAGCGATAGATGGTTAAGTGAAACCAGAGCTTTTGCCACCTACAACACCATATTCGGGGAAGCTAAAATTCCTGGCGTAGAGGGGTTGAAGTATCGGGTCAACCTAGGGGTAAACTACCGGCAGAGCCAGGGTGGTTCTTACACCGGACAGGGAATAACCGCTGTTAACCCTACTACACCTTCCACGGCATCCGTTAGTAACCAGGTTACTAGAGACTGGACTATTGAAAACATTGTATCCTATGACCGCACCTTTGCCCAAAAGCATAATGTAAATGTCATAGCCTTATATTCTGCCTCAGATAACACGTTCAACCAGTCGCGAATTGCGGCCAGGGATATTCCGTCCGACGCCTTCCAATATTACAATCTGGGACTGGCCGCCGGCGAAATCACAGTACCCCCCGGTGACCAGATATACTCCAAAAGTGGTCTGATGTCCTACATGGGACGCGTGATGTACTCCTATGATGACCGGTATTTGCTATCGGCTACGGTCCGTTCGGATGGCTCCTCTAGACTTGCTCCAGGCTACAAGTGGAATACCTATCCTGCTGTGTCGGTAGGCTGGAACATAGCCAGAGAATCGTTTATGCAGGATATTTCTGCCATAAACATGCTGAAACTGCGAGCTGGTTATGGTGTAACGTCGAACCAATCCATTAACCCGTATGCCACTCTGGGCCGTTTAGCTACCAGACCATACAATTTTGGGCCAACCAATTACCAGACGGGGCTATTCGTAAACCAACTGCCGAACGCTACCCTAGGTTGGGAATACTCAAAGACCTGGAACTATGGATTGGATTTCGCTACGCTGAACAACCGTCTTTCGGGTACCGTTGAGTACTACGTTACAAACACCGAGGATATTCTGCTCCCTTTGCCATTGCCTCCAACTTCTGGCGTGGATAGTTATACTGCCAATATTGGATCTACCAAAACAAAGGGGTGGAGCTGTCTTTGAACGGGGTGATCTTAGACAACCTCAATGGCTGGACCTGGGAGGCGGGCTTTAACATGTATGCCAACCGTAACAAGATTACGGCGCTTGCTGGCGAACAGCAAAGAGATGAAGGAAACTGGTGGTTTGTTGGCAAACCTATCAACGTAATATTTGATTACGAAAAAATAGGATTGTGGCAAGAAGGAGACCAGTACCGAAACATTCTTGAGCCAGGCGGAAACGTAGGTATGATCAAGGTGAAATACACCGGTGACTACAACTCCGATGGCACTCCTACCAGAGCGATTGGCCCGCAAGACCGTCAAATTTTGGATGTAAACCCGAACTTCCAAGGAGGTTTCAACACTCGGGTTGCGTATAAGGGATTTGATTTTAGTACGGTAGGCGCCTTTCAAAGCGGCGGTATCCTTATTAGTACCCTATATGGTTCATCTGGCTACCTCAATCTGATGAACGGTCGCCGTGGCAACGTAAAAGTGGATTACTGGACTCCGGAGAACACGGACGCCAAATACCCTAAGCCAGGTGGCCTTGCGAGCGGCGACAATCCAAAATATGGCAGTACGCTGGGTTATTTTGATGCTTCTTACCTGAAGGTGCGCACCATTTCGCTGGGCTATAACTTTGATAACAACGCGTGGTTGAAAAAAGCTGGAGTTAGCAGACTACGGCTTTATGCGACGGCTCAGAACCCATTTGTGATATTCTCTCCTTATAAGAAAGAATCTGGCATGGACCCTGAGACTAACTCTTACGCCGACCAAAATGTGGCCGTAACTGCGGGCACGCCGAGCCGTCTGCTGACAATAGGTACTAACGCACCTGCAACCCGGACCTACTTGTTAGGCCTGAACCTTACCTTTTAAGAAAGAGACAAATGAGAACCTTTAACATAAAGTTTTTTATTGGGGCGGCCATACTCTCTATGTCCACAGTTGGGTGCTCTGATATCTTGGACGAGGATCCTAGGAGTATTTATACGCCTGGCTTCTTTCAGACAGAAAGAGGTGTTAATGGGGGATTGACCTCCATGTATGCCCACTTACGCTACATTTACGGTGACGCTTACTTCTATAACACTACCTCACGGGAACCGATGAAGTAACCTATGGTAGAGATGCCGATGAGAACTTCCTAGCCATGGATTTCTCAGGGAGAGCGGTGCTTAACGCCAACAACAGCCGGGCAGATAGATTGTGGACGGCTGCTTTTCCTAACATCAACACGGCCAGTGGCGTGATTAAGAATGCCGCCGCGGTAGGATCCATTTCTCCAGCCCTGGTTGCAGAGGCGAGATTTTTCCGCGCCTTCGATTACTTCATGCTGGTACAAACGTTTGGCGGGGTACCTCTAGATTTGGGTGCGGGAGAACTGGAGTTCAACACCAATGCTATTAGAACCTCCGTCCGCAATACGGTACCTGAGGTTTATACAAAAGCAGTTTTCCCTGATTTGTTGCAGGCTATTACTGATTTGCCGGCGACTCCACGGGTTATAGGAGGCGTAACTAAAACCCTGGCCCGTCTTTATCTGGCAAAAGCTACCTGACCTACGCTTGGTGGCTTGAAAACCCTAACAATATTCCAACCTATCCAGCGGCTCAGAGAGTAGATCCTGCTGGTCGTAACGCCCAGTATTATTATCAGCAGGCGTATGATATAGCAATAGCGGCATTGAGAACCCAGGCCCATTCCGTTTGCAGGGCACGTACTATGACGTACACGTGGCAACAAATGACCGCAATGCAGAAATGATGCTGTTTGCTGACCATACCGAATCCAGCGAGTTATACAATGGAAGTAGCCTTACCTTCGGTAGTGGCGGTGCCCCTGACAACTTTGCTGGCTGGATGATGACTTGGAACTATACCAACATCAGAAGCGCCACGAATGCTAATGGCACTACTCCAGTATCTTCTGTTCAGCGGGAAGCAGTTCAGGCATTAGGTCGCCCCTGGAATCGCATGGCTCCTACCATCAACGCCGTTGAGAACACCTTTGCCGATAAAACAAACGATTCTCGGTACGACGGTACTTTTACCACGGTTTACCGTGGGAACTGGCCGAAAGGAGGAGTAGCTGCGCAAACCTTATACAATGCCAATAATTTGCCAGTAAACCCGGGGGATCCAATCCTGACTTTCCTGAATGCAGAACCTACTACTGCTATAACTTATCCTACCGGAGCAGGTGCGAGCAATATAGGAGCAGGAGTGCTACCTGGTAGAGCAGATTATGTGGTTTCGCCGCGTGGTATAAGCAGAATTGTTTACCCAGGTCTCTGGAAGCTTGGCCCTTACCGTACTGACAACGGTACCGGATTAGGGCAACCTAATGCTGGCAGTACTCGCCCGTTCAACATTGCCAAATTCTCTGAACTATACTTTGTAGCGGCAGAAGCAGCTGTAAAAGGAGCAACTCCCAAGGCTGGTCAAGGTGCCAGAGAATTGATTAACGTGATTCGTGCTCGGGCCGGTAAGTGGCGTTTTGATAACAATGGCAACGTAGCAAGATGCAGGATAACAGCGCGGTTATGGTTGCCGCCACGCCGACTACTATCGACATCAACTATATTTTGGCAGAACGTTCGCGCGAGTACTATGGGGAAGGTTACCGCTGGTATGATCTGGTGCGTACCCAAAAATGGAATGAGCTAGCCTCTTCCTACCGTATCGGGGGAAGCAACTACGGAGATCATACACCTGTAACCGTTACGCGTACCATTCAACCATATCACTACCTGCGTCCTATTCCGCAGGTTCAGCTTGACCGTATGGATGTGTCCGCAGACGTAAAAGCTACTTACCAAAACCCAGGGTACTAATATTCTGATGGAAAGAGAAACAGATTGGTTGCGCCATACGAGCAGCCAATCTGTTTACTCCATTCCTTCGAGAATGCATTCTTTGCATGGAAACAAGGCAAAATGCTGCGTTGGTACGTACCAGCAAGCGAATGGAATGCGTGAGGAGGTATGCCCCACTATTGATTGGCTCTAGGCCTTCACGTATCCCCCCGGTGTAACGAATAAATAAGGCTGTAACGCTGCCCTTAATATTCAGCCCTTCCACATGTTGCGCTCCATTCCACGCCAGGAAATTGACCACACGGGGAAACCCACGCAGAATCCTGGGTGTCCCACAATTGGCTGATTAGTAGCTAGTAAGCTAGAATAATGTATTGCCGGCAGTACAACCGAACCCGAATTCGTTCGGCCAAGGTGTACTGTCGGCAATATGTTTACACTAGTGGGTAAGCGCTGGTCATTGTTGGTCTACCTCACAGAAACCTAGCTGTTGCTCCATTACGGCCAGAGTGGCCTAGACACCAGACTAAACACCGTTAATTCTCACCAGAGTATATGAGACAAACCAACATGAAAGCCTTGCTGGGTAGCATTACTACTGCTTTACTCCTGCAAAGCTCAAGTCTATTTGCACAATCGATTGAGTTAGTCAACCCCATTCTGACGGGTTTTTACCCAGACCCGAGTATCACCAAGGTGGGCAAAGATTACTATTTGGTAAACTCCACCTTCTCTTACTTTCCAGGTATCCCGGTCATGCATAGTAGAGACCTCAAAAACTGGAAACAGGTGGGAAACGTGATTGACCGGCCCTCGCAAATGACCTTTATGGGCGACCGAATGACCCGCGGGCTATTCGCGCCGGCCATTGAGTACCATAACGGTACCTACTACGTCACCTGCACACTCATTGACCACAAAGGCAACTTTGTAGTCACCGCCAAGAACCCTGCTGGGCCATGGAGTAACCCAACTTTCTTGCCTGAGGTGAAAGGAATCGACCCCTCACTGTATTTTGAGGGCGACAAGGCCTACGTTATCTATAACAGCGACCCGCCCGACAACAAGCCGCTGTATGATGGACACCGCTCCATCAAGATTATCGAGCTGAACCCGAAAACGCTGCAAACCGTGGGTGAGGCTAAAATTGTGGTGAATGGTGGGGTAGACCTGAGCAAAAAGCCCGTCTGGATTGAGGGCCCGCACCTGATGAAGCGCAATGACTGGTACTACCTCTATGCAGCGGAAGGCGGCACCTCGGTCAACCACACGGAGGTAGTATTCCGTAGCAAGGCGCCGTTAGGTCCGTTTGTGCCTTACGAGAAAAACCCCATCCTCTCGCAGCGCGAGTTGCCCAAAGACCGCAAAGACCCCATTACCTCGGCAGGGCATGCGCAGTTTGTGGAAGGGCCAGATGGCAAGACCTACGCCATTTTCCTGGCTGTTCGGCCTACGAGGGGAATTTCTATAATACGGGGCGCGAAACCTTTATTGTGCCCGTGGTATGGAGAGACGAGTGGCCCGTCATGGACCTGGGCCCAATGGCGTGCAATACAGCTACAAAGCCAACTTCCCCGAGGTGAAACAGCCCGGCGCCCTGCCCCAGAGCGGTAACTTTGGCTACACGCTCACCTTCGAGAAGCAGCTGGACCCGGCGCTACTGTTCCTGCGCACCGTGGATAGCACCAATTTCTCCCTAAGCAAGGCGAAGGGCCTCACCCTGAAGCTGAAGCCTGAAACGTGCGCGGAGCTTGGCAACCCAGCCTTCATCGGCAAGCGGCAGCAACACATGGTTGGCAGCGTCGAAACCGAGCTGACCTTTGCGGCAAAGGCCTCGAATGAAACGGCTGGCCTAGTAGCTTTTCAAGATGAGAAGCACTTCTACTATCTCTGCAAGTCGGTAGAGAATGGCAAGCCCGTCGTTCAACTGTTCAGAAGCACGACCGATGCCAAGAACCCCGAGTTGCTGGCGAAAGCACCCCTAAAGGCGGCGGCCGGCAAGGTGCAGCTACGCATTAATGCTGATGGCGACACGTACAGCTTCCGCTTTTCGGAGGATGGCAAGACCTATACATTGCTGAAAGACAAGGTAGACGCGCGGTTTCTGAGCACGCAGGTAGCAGGAGGCTTTATCGGCTGCTTGTACGGCATGTACGGCACATCGGCCGGACAGCTACTACCAACACCGCCTCCTTTAAGTGGCTGAAGTACGAGGGCCACGACCCGATGTACAAGAAATAATACCCGGCCCACTAGCTCCGCTTCCATCCTCCTTCTATGCGCTACTACTCACTCATTTGCCTGCTCGTGCTACCACTCGCCGCTGCTCAGGCCGCCAAGCCTATCCGCATTACTAGTCCTAATGGGGCTGTGCAGGTGACCGTAGATGTAAGCCCCCAGGGGCAGCCAACCTACGCCGTGCGCTACCGGCAGGCCGAGTTACTGCGCCCCTCGCGCCTGGGGCTGCAACTCGCCAGCGCCGACCTTACACAGGGCCTTAAGCTGACGAAAGCCGACAAGCAAACGGCCGTAGCCGACGACTACCAACTTGCCACCGACAAGCGGGCTAACTGCCACTACCGAGCCAACCGGCGCGTGGTGCACTTCCAGAGCCAGGCCAGCGGGCCGCAGTTGAGCGTGGTGTTTCAGGTGTCTGACGATGGGGTAGCGTTTCAGTATCTAGTGGAAGGCAAAAGCCAGGAAGTGCAGCACATTACATCTGAGGCCACCACGTTTCACTTGCCGACCAGCGCGAAAGGCTGGCTGCACCCGCATGCCAAAGCCCAGACTGGTTTTGCCAATACGCAGCCCTCGTACGAGGAGTACTACCAGCGTGGTATTGCAGCCAGCACGCCATCTACACTGGGGCAGGGGTGGTCGTTTCCGGCGCTGTTTGAGGTGGGCGGGCACTGGTACTGCTCACGGAGGCCGGCATGGGGCGTACCTATAGCGGCACTCACCTAGGCCACTCTGCGCCCGATGCCGAATACAGCATCGCCTTTCCGCAGGTCCCGGAGCGCACCACGCCCGAGGCCGCGCTGCTGCCCGAAAGCCGTCTGCCGTGGCGCACGCCCTGGCGGGTGCTGGTAGTGGGCAACTCCTTGCGGCCAATCGTGGAATCGACGCTGACCACCGACGTAAGTCCGGCTGCGCAATCGGCTGCCTTGCCTGCTGCACCCGGTAAGTCGTCGTGGTCGTGGGTGTTGCTCGGCGACGATAAGACTACCTACGACGTGCAGCGCCGCTTCATCGACTATTCTGCTAGCATGGGCTGGGGGTACTGCCTGGTGGATGCCCTCTGGGACAAGCAAATAGGCTATGATAAAACGCAGGAACTAGCCCAGTATGCCCGCAGCAAAAACGTAGGCCTGTTGGTATGGTACAACTCCAATGGCCACTGGAACGAGGCTCCGCAAACGCCTACCAATGTGCTATTCGAGGCCGAAAGCCGTCGCAAGGAATTTGCCCGCATTAAGCAGATGGGGGTTGCGGGAGTGAAAATCGACTTTTTCGGTGGGGATGGGCAGTCTTTTATGAACTACTACCAGGACCTGCTCACCGATGCCGCCCAAGCTGGTCTGCTGGTTAACTTCCACGGTACCACCATTCCCAGGGGCTGGAACCGCACATACCCCAACCTGATGACGATGGAAGCCGTGCGCGGCTTCGAGTTCCTGACTTTCGACCAGGCCAATACCGACCAGGAGCCCACCCATTGTGCCGTGCTGCCCTTTACCCGCAACGCGGTAGGACCAATGGACTTTACCCCTATGGCATTTTCCGAAATCAGGGGCAAAGAGCGTCGCACCTCCAATGCGTTTGAGCTGGCCCTATCGGTACTGTTTCAGTCGGGCATTCAGCACTACGCGGAGGTGCCCGAGGGCATGGCCGCGCAGCCGGCTACGTGCGGGAGTTTGTGCAAAAGCTGCCGCCCCGGTGGGCAGATGTAAAATTTATGGATGGCTACCCCGGTCAGTACGCCGTGCTGGCCCGCCAAGCACCCGGCGGCGCGTGGTATGTGGCCGGCATCAACGGCACCGACGCCCCCAAAACTATTCAGCTCGACCTCAGCCAGCTAGGCCTGCAAAAGGGCACCCTCATAACTGATGGCGCTACCAACCGCAGCTTCAGCACGCAGGCTGTGGCTGGCTCCACCATCAGCGTGACGCTGCCGGCGCGGGGCGGCTTTGTAGTCCAGCCCTAGGCCTATATCGGTAGCTTGCTCACTTGGCCTCTTGCCGCCAGTAGGCCACTCACGGAATAGCACACAGCCACATTTAGAGGGTTAGTCGATGAACCTGCATCTCAAATTTCTGCAACGTAGTAAGGGTATCTGTCTGCTGCTGTGCGTGCTGTATGTGGGCCTAGGTAGCAGCACGGCTCAGCGCCTCCCCAAGCAGGCCAAGCTAACCCGGAAAGGAGCGTTTTACACCGGGCAATACCCCAACCTGCTGCGGGAAGCGGGCTACAGCCAGGCCGACATCGACAAGAAGGTAACGCAGGCCTACCATGACGTTTTCGAGGGGCCTAGTCGGGTGTACTTTGAAGTGGATGACTCCATGGCCTACGTGTCGGATTTAAAGAATCACGACGTCCGGACCGAAGGGGTTTCGTATGGGTTGATGGTAGCGGTGCAGCTAAACAAGAAGGAGGTATTTGACCGCATCTGGCGCTGGTCGAAGAAATACCTGCAGCATCAGGAAGGCCCCTTGAAGGGCTATTTCGCCTGGAGCATCAACCCGACTACCATGAAGCGCAACTCCGAGGGGCCAGCCTCCGATGGCGAGCTGTACTTCGTTACCAGTCTGCTATTCGCCTCCAACCGCTGGGGAAACACTACGGGTATCAACTACTATAAGGAGGCACGCAATATCCTGGATGCCATGTGGAAAAAGGATGGTACCGGCGACGTGTACAACCTGATCAACACCCAGCACAAGCAGATATCCTTTGTGCCAGTGGGGAACATGTATAACTGGACGGACCCCTCATACCACCTGCCGGCCTTTCTGGAAGTGTGGGCTGCGTATGCCAAGGATGGGCACGAGCAGTTTTACCGGGCCTGCGCCGATACGTCGCGGGCGTTCCTGCACCGCGCGTGTAACCCCGTAACTGGCCTCAACTACGACTATACCGAGTTCAGCGGGAAGCCTCACGCAACCGAGTGGGCGCCGCCCGCCTTCCGCTACGACTCCTGGCGGGTGCCCATGAACATTGCCATGGACTACGTGTGGTTTGGCAAGGACAAAGCCTGGCAGGAGCAGTACGCCCAGCGTTTTCAGGGTTTTTTGCGGAGCAAGGGACTTAACACCTTTGAAGACCAGTTCAACGTGGATGGCTCGCGGCCCGATTTCATTCTGCAAGCCGGCGACGTCAAGAAGCTCCGGCATTCGCTCGGCCTGGTAGCCACCTCAGCCGCGGCCTCCCTGGCAAGTCAGGATAAACAAAAGCTCGACTTTGTGCGCGCCCTTTGGAACGCCAAGCTGGCACCCTACGAAGACGGCTACTTCGACCCCTACTATGATGGCCTGCTGTACTTATTCAGCTTGATGCACTTAAGCGGCAACTATCAGGCTATTAAGCCTGCGCCACACCACTAAGCCATTTGCACCGGTAGTTTTTGCCATGCCTTACTCCATAAAGCGAAGTGCTTTATTCTTCGGAATAATCCTCGCCTCAACTTCTGTTTCGCCGCTCGCTGCGCAAGTGAAGCAGGCGCAAAACCCTGTCATCTTCGCCGATGTGCCAGATATGGCCATGATTCGGGTGGGCAAGACCTACTACATGAGCAGCACCACCATGCACATGAGTCCGGGCGTGCCCATTATGAAGTCTACGGACTTGGTGAACTGGTACCTCGTGAGCTACGCCTCCGATACGCTGGGTAACCAGGATGAGCTAGCGCTCCGCAACGGCAAGAGCACCTACGGCCGGGGCTCGTGGGCGAGCAGCTTACGGTTTCACCAGGGCACCTACTACGTCTCGACCTTCGCCCAGACAACCGGCAAAACCTACGTGTATTCGACCAAGAATATCGAAAAAGGCCCCTGGAAAGTCTCGTCATTTAAGCCCAGCTACCACGATCATTCCTTGTTTTTTGACGACGATGGGCGCGTGTACCTGGTGTATGGCGCTGGTAAGCTGCGGCTACTTGAGCTCACGGCCGACGCCTCCGGCGTGAAGCCCGGTGCCACGGAGCAAGTACTGATTGAAAACGCCAGCGCCCCAGCCGGCCCCAATATTAATCTACAAGCCGAAGGCTCGCAGTTGTTTAAAATCAACGGCAAGTACTACCTCTTCAACATTGTGTGGCCTAGGGACGGCATGCGCACCGTGGTGGTGCACCGCTCCGATAAGCTCACTGGACCCTACGAAGGCCGGGTAGCGCTGCAAGACCTGGGCGTGGCACAGGGCGGCCTCATTGATACGCCCGATGGCCGGTGGTTTTCCTACCTGTTCCGTGACTTTGGAGCCGTAGGCCGCATTCCGTACCTGGTGCCCGTGACGTGGGCTGATGGCTGGCCCGTGCTGGGCATCGCCGGCAAAGTACCCCAAACACTTCCCTTACCACCCAGCAAGGGCCTGATACCGGGCTTAGTGGCGTCAGATGAGTTTAACCGGCGTAAGGGTGAGCCCGCCCTGCCGCTGGTGTGGCAGTGGAACCACAATCCCGAAAACTCCCTCTGGTCGCTTACTGACCGCGCGGGCTACCTGCGCCTGAAAACTGGCCGCGTAGACACCACGTTCCTGCTGGCCCGCAACACCCTAACGCAGCGCACCATCGGGCCAACCTGTACGGGCACTACCGCCCTAAATGTGTCGCATCTGAAGGAGGGCGATTTTGCTGGCCTAGCCTTGCTGCAAAAGCGGTACGGCTTGGTAGGAGTGGACTACCGGAACGGCGCAAAATCCATTGTTATGATTAGCGCCGAAACGGAGAAACCCGTGGAGCTGCAACGCCTGCCGCTCACGCAAAACACCGTGTACTTCAAAGCAGCATGTGACTTCACGGAGCGCAAGGACGTGGCTACTTTCTACTATAGCCTTGACGGAAAATCGTGGCTAGCCCTTGGGGCACCGCTCAAGATGGCCTACACGTTGCCGCATTTTATGGGCTACCGATTTGGGCTATTCAACTACGCCACCAAAGCTGCCGGCGGCTACGCCGACTTCGACTATTTCCGCATTGCGGACACCACTGCCGGAACCAAGTAAACTCTAGCCCAATGCTATATCGTAAGCTGCCCTATATGTTGAGCGCGTTTGCACTCCTGCTAGGAGGCACGGCCAAAGCGCAAAACCCGTTTATTACCAATCAGTTCACGGCCGACCCCACGGCCCGGGTCTTCAACGGGCGGGTGTACGTATACCCCTCACACGATATTCCGGCCGCGCCCGGCCGGGGGCGGGCCGGCTGGTTTGTGATGGAGGACTACCACGTGTTTTCATCCGCTAACCTTACCGACTGGACCGACCACGGCGTCATCGTGACTCAGAATAAAGTGCCGTGGGTGAAGCCCGACAGCTACAGCATGTGGGCTCCTGACTGCATTGCCCGCAATGGCAAGTACTACTTCTACTTCCCGACTACCCCCAAGGATACCACCATTAACAAGGGCTTTACCGTAGGAGTGGCCGTGGCCGACAAGCCTACTGGCCCCTTTGTGCCGCAGCCGCAGCCCATCAAAGGGGTGCGTGGCATCGACCCCAACGTACTGATTGATAAGGATGGGCAGGCTTACCTGTACTGGTCGGAGGGCAACATTTACGCCGCCAAGCTCAAGCCCAACATGCTGGAGCTGGCCTCGGAACCCGTCACGCTGGGCGAGCTGCCCACCAAAGGCTTGAAAGAAGGACCGTTTGTGTTTGAGCGCAAGGGCATCTACTACCTCACGTATCCGCACGTGGAGAATAAGACCGAGCGCCTCGAATACGCCACCAGCACCAGCCCGCTGGGCCCGTTCACGGTGAAGGGCGTCATCATGGACGAGTCGCCGACTGGCTGCTGGACCAATCACCACTCCATTCTGCCGTTCAACAACCAGTGGTACCTGTTCTACCACCACAACGATTTGTCGCCGGCCTTCGACAAGAGCCGTTCGGTTCGGCTGGATAGCTTGTTTTTCGAGCCCAACGGGGCCATCCGCAAAGTGGTGCCCACCCTGCGTGGTGTAGGCCTCACCGACGCCCGCCAGAAAATCCAATTGGACCGCTACAGCCGCCTAAGCAGCCGCGGTGCTTCCATTGCCTTTCTGGACACGGCCAACACTTTCCAAGGCTGGAAAACCGTGTTTACTGATAACCAGGGCTGGGTGCAGTACAATGGCGTAGCTTTTGGCAAGCAGGCTCTCAAAACCGTGACGTTGCGAGTGCAAGCCGCCGCGGGTGCCACGGTGCAGTTGCGCACCGACGGGACCACGGGCCCAATGCTAGCCCAGGTAACCGTGCCAAAGGGTAGCCAGTGGCAGGAGGTAAAAGCACCTGTATCAGCCTTCAAGTCGGGCACGCATGCGCTGGTCGTTTCCTCCAAAACAAGCATGCCCGTGGCTATTGACTGGGTCAAGTTTGACTAGGAGGTGAAGAAGCTGCTCGATTGCTAACCGTCTGATTTTCCCACCCATTACCTGGCCTGCTAGGCCTCTTTCCACGGTATGAGAAACATAGTCCCTGCTATCCTGAGTGTTGTGGTGCTGAGTGTGAGCAGCGCGGTTGCCCAAAAAATGGCAATGGAAGCTCCTAAGGGCTTCGATCTGCCCACCGCCGGTATTGCCACTGGCAGAATAGATAGCATCAGCTACACCTCGAAAACCGTGGGGACGGTGCGCAAGGCACTGGTGTACACACCGCCAGGGTATTCCAAGAGGAAGAAGTACCCAGTGCTCTACCTGCTGCACGGTATCGGGGGCGACGAAAAGGAGTGGCTCAAGGGAGGACGACCACAGGTGATTCTGAATAATTTGTACGCGGCGGGCAAGCTCAAGCCCATGCTGGTGGTGATGCCCAACGGCCGGGCCATGAAAGATGATCGGCCCGTTGGGAATATCTACGAGTCGTATAAGGTAGCCGCGTTTGCCAACTTCGAAAAAGACCTGTTGACCGACCTCATTCCTTATATCGAGAAGACCTATCCAGTTCTCAGGAACCGCGAGAACCGGGCCGTAGCCGGCCTGTCGATGGGAGGGGGGCAGTCGCTGAATTTTGGGCTGGGTAACCTGGATAAATTCGCCTGGGTAGGCGGCTTTTCGTCGGCCCCCAACACCAAGCTGCCCGAGCAGCTGGTGCCCGATCCTGCGAAAGCCGCAAAGCAGCTTAAGCTCCTCTGGATTTCCTGCGGCGACCAGGATGGCCTGCTGCCCATCAGCCAGCGCACTCACGACTACCTCTACGAGCACAAGGTGCCGCACGTGTACTACCTAGAGGCTGGCGGGCACGACTTTAAAGTCTGGAAAAACGGGCTGTACATGTTCTCGCAGTTCTTGTTTAAGCCCGTAGATGTAGCCGCGCTGCCTACCTATACGGTGCTAGGCGCTCCTGCCGCCACCAACGTGCGCAACGCCAAGTACCCCCAGATTCTGCCTGATAACCGCGCCGTATTTCGCCTGAAAGCCCCCGGTGTGCAGCAGGCCCAACTAGACCTGGGCCGCAAGTACGACATGGTGAAGGACAGCAGCGGCACCTGGACCGTGACCACCGATACGCTGAGCCGGGGCCTACACTATTATTCGCTGGTGCTCGATGGGCTGCCCGTGGCCGACCCCGCCAGCGACACCTTCTACGGCATGGGCCGTATGGCCAGCGGCATCGAGATTCCGGGTCGTGGCACCAGCTTTTACGCCCTGAAAGACGTGCCCCACGGCGAGGTGCGGATGAAGCGATATTATTCAAAGGTCACTAATTCTTGGCGGCAGTTTTACGTGTACACGCCGGCGGGCTACGATGCTGATACGGCCACCAAGTACCCGGTGCTCTACCTGCTGCACGGCGGGGGCGAGGACGAAACTGGTTGGGCTAAGCAAGGCAAAGCCGACTTGATTCTGGATAACCTGATTGCCGAGAAAAAGGCCAACCCCATGCTTGTGGTGATGCTGGATGGCAACATAGGTGGCCCTAGTGGCCTAGCGGGTTTTAAGGAAGGTACCCTGAAGCGTTTTGAAGACGAGTTAAAGCAAACTGTGCTGCCAGTGGTAGAAAGCAACTATCGGGTGGCGGCCGGGGCCAATAACCGGGCGCTGGCAGGCCTATCGATGGGCGGCCTGCAAACGCTCTATGCCGGTATCAAGAACACGGATATGTTTGCTCACTTGGGCGTGTTCAGCTCGGGCTTTTTCGCCAATAATGCGGCCTTGTCTGATCCACAATACGCTTTTATGAAAGCCAATGCCGGCACCATCAATACCAACCTCAAGCAGCTGTGGCTCTCGATGGGCGGGCCAGCCGATATTGCCTACGCGAACAATAAAGTGATGCGGGCCAAAATGGATGAGCTGGGCATCAAGTATGTGTACAGCGAGTATCCCGGCGGCCATACCTGGCCCGTGTGGCGCCACGACCTGTACCTGTTTGCTCAAGGGCTGTTTTAGGCCGCCAGCCTGCCTCGCGGCCTTAACAGGCCTGCGTAGTCTTCCCACCTACTACCTGCTCCAATGAAAAAGACCTGGCTCATTGCCCTGCTTGCCTCCGGAGTTTACTTCCCTTCGCAGGCGCAAAACCCGATTATTAAAGACGTGTTCACGGCCGACCCGGCGCCGCTGGTATACCGCGATACGCTGTTTCTCTACACCGGCCACGATACAGCCTCAGTAACCGAAACAAATTACAAAATGCCCGACTGGCGCATCTATTCCTCCACCGACATGGTGCACTGGAAGGATTACGGTAAGCGCCTATCGCCGCGCACTTTCGCCTGGGCTACCGGTGATGCCTATGCCGCACAATGCGTTTTCCGCAATGGCAAGTTCTACTGGTTCGTGTCTACGTTTCATAAGAAAGACGATAACAGCCAAGGCGGCGCAGCCATCGGGGTGGCTGTGTCAGATAGACCTACCGGGCCGTTCAAGGATGCCATTGGCAAGGCGCTCGTCGTCAATGAAATGACCAAGGACAAGCCCCACGCCTGGGACGACATCGACCCCACGGTGTTCATCGATGACGACAAGCAGGCCTACATGTACTGGGGCAATGGAAGCTGTAAGTGGGTGAAGCTGAAGGATAACATGACCGAGCTAGCCGGCCCTGTCACCACCTTCACGCCCAAGAACTACATTGAGGGCCCTTGGGTGTACAAGCGGAAGAAGCTGTACTACCTCGTGTATGCCAGCGCCGGCACGAAGCCCGAAATGATTGAGTATTGCACGGCCACTAGCCCCACCGGGCCCTGGACGTACCGAGGCATTATTCAGGAAAATGTGCCCAACAGCTTTACTACGCACCCCGGCATCATCGACTACAAGGGCAAGAGCTACTTTTTCTACCACAATGGTGCCCTGCCCACCGGTGGCAGCTACCGGCGCTCCATCTGCGTGGATTATCTGCGCTACAATCCCGATGGCACCATTCAGAAAATAATGCAGACGACGGAGGGCGTAGCGCCAGCGAAATAGTGGCCTTCCTGCCCCGCTTCTCACCCACCTGACCTACATAATTCCCGCTATGAAAACCCTTTTTCTGATCGTTCTGCTCCTGAGCCTCCCCGCCGGTTTGCGCGCCGAAGACGGCCATCAGCTGTGGCTCCGCAAGCAACAAGCGGCACCCGTTAAGGTGGTATCCTCCGCGAAAAACTCGGCCATAGTTGCTACGGCCAAGCAGGAGCTACAGCAAGGCTGGCGTGGAAAAGCTGGAGCGTCGGTGGCGCTGACTATTAAGAAGGACAAAGCCATCAAGTTCGATGGATTCCACCTCAGCCCGAACGGGGTGCAGGCTACTACGGAGGCGGGCCTATTGTACGGAGTGTTTGAGTTGCTGCGGCGCCAACAAACCGGGCAGGCGGTGTCAGATGCCCTCTCGAATCCCTCTTATGAGTACCGCCTCTTAAACCACTGGGACAACCCCGATGGGTCGGTGGAGCGCGGGTATGCCGGGCAATCCATATTCTGGCGCAAAGACAACGCTTTGGTGACTACCGCCGAGGATAAAATCCGCTGGCAGGAATACGCCCGCGCCAATGCCTCCGTGGGTATCAATGGTGCCGTCATCAATAACGTCAACGCTTCTCAACTGATTTTGACGCCTGAGTACCTAGGCCGGGTGAAAGCCATTGCCAACGTATTTCGGCCGTACGGAGTGAAGGTGTATCTGGCGGTGAAGTTTACCTCGCCGGCATTACTGGGTGGCCTAAAGACTTCAGACCCCCTCGACCCGGCCGTGGCTACCTGGTGGCAGAGCAAGACCAAAGAAATTTACCGGCTCGTTCCGGACTTCGGCGGCTTTCTGGTGAAGGCCAGCAGTGAAGGTCAGCCCGGCCCCCAGGACTACGGCCGCACCCACGCCGATGGCGCCAACATGCTGGCCGACGCGGTAAAGCCCTACGGCGGAATAGTGATGTGGCGCGCCTTTGTGTACAGCCCCAATGATAAGGACCGGGCAAAACAGGCCTACAATGAGTTTGTGCCGTTGGATGGTAAATTTCGGGACAATGTCATCATTCAGGTAAAAAACGGGCCGGTTGATTTCCAGCCCCGCGAGCCGTTCAGTCCGCTCTTCGGGGCGCTGAAGAAAACCTCCGTAATGCCTGAGTTTCAGATAACTCAAGAGTACCTGGGGCACGCCATTGATTTGGTGTTCTTGTCCACGATGTGGGAGGAGTGCCTGCAAAGCGATACGTACCAAGCCGGGCCGGGCAGCACGGTGGCCCGCTGCACCGATGGCCGCGTGTACCCGCAAAAGCACACGGCCATGGCCGGGGTATCTAACGTAGGCCTAGATACCAACTGGACCGGCCACGATTTTGCCCAAGCCAACTGGTATGCCTTCGGCCGACTGGCCTGGAACAACACCCTCAAGAGTGCGCAGATAGCAGACGAGTGGCTTAAGCTCACGTTTTCTGGCGCCGCTGCTCCGCAAAGCGCCGCCCCGCAGTACGCCGCCGACTGGAATACTAATTTCCTGGGTCCGGTGAAGCAGATGATGCTGGATAGCCGGGAAGCCGCCGTGAACTACTCCGTGCCGCTGGGCTTGCATCATATTATGTCGGCCACCCGTGGGCACTATGGCCCCGGGCCGTGGTGGGCACCACCCAAAATGCGCGCCGACTGGACGCCGCCCTACTACCACCAAGCCGACTCCGCGGGCGTGGGCTTCAACCGCACCACCACCGGCAGCAACGCGGTAAGCCAGTACCACCAGCCGTTGGCTTCTCAGTTTAACAATCCCCAAACCTGCCCCGATGAGTACTTACTGTGGTTCCATCACTTGCCGTGGAATTTCAAGATGAAAAGCGGCCATACCCTGTGGGAAGAGTTGGGCTACCACTACGACAAGGGCGTGCAGCAGGTGCGCCAGTTTCAAAAAGTGTGGGACAAGGCTCAGCCCTACGTAGATGCGGAGCGGTTTGCCGTGGTGCAGTACAAACTGCGGAGCCAAAGCGGTAATGCTGTGCAGTGGAAAGATGCTTGCCTGCTGTACTTCCAACAGTTCAGCCACATGCCACTACCCGCTACCATAGAGCCGCCGGCAAGTAATCTGGATGCCATTATCGCCAATGACATGCACCCAAGGGGGCAAGAGAATTAGCGGCCTGCCAAGATGAGTTCCCTGTCAGAGGTTTAGTCCGCTATACCACCTGAAGCCCGCTCTAACAATCAGGGTGTGGGCACTGCCTAGCCGCTAGGCCTGGTTTACCTGGTTCGCCCTCTGGTTCAGGCCGCGGACCACGAGGCAAATCCAACGTTACATGTATTAATCAACCCCTCAAATGATGCATCCCCTTTTTTCTGGCACCTTGCTTCCTGGGCCAGTTACCCTGGGTCGGAAAGGCCTGTTGCTGGCGTTACTCGGCAGTTGTTTGCTGACACCCACCCAAACTACTGCGCAAGTGCGCCTGCCAAAGCTGGTCAGCAACGGAATGGTGCTGCAACGCGACACGAAGGTGAACATTTGGGGCTGGGCCAAACCCAGCGAGAAAGTTGCCTTGAAGTTCAACGGGAAAACCTACCAGGCTACCACTGGTGCCGACGGCAAATGGCAGATCAGTCTGCCCGCACTGAAAGCTGGTGGGCCGTACCAGATGGATATTACAGCCAGCAACCGTATCACGCTGAAGGACGTGCTGGTGGGCGACGTGTGGCTCTGCTCGGGGCAGTCGAACATGGAAACGCCCATGAGCCGAGTACGCGACAAGTACCCGCAGGAAGTAGCCCAGGCCAATAACCCGCGCATCCGACAGTTTAACGTGCCGCTAACCTACGCCTTCAGCGGACCACAAACCGACCTGACGGGTGGTTCCTGGGTGGCTGCCGACCCGCAAAGTATCCTGCAGTTTTCAGCGGTGGCCTACTTTTTCGCCAAGGAGATAAGCGCAAAATACCAGGTGCCGGTAGGTATTATTAAGGATGCAGTGGGCGGCTCACCGGCCGAGGCTTGGCTGAGCGCCGGGGCGCTCAAGCAGTTCCCCACGTACGAGCAGCAGGGCGCTAAGTACCGAGACAGTGCCCTGGTAGCTGGTATCAAGCAGCGGGAAGGCGCCGCCGTAGCCGACTGGTATAAGCGCCTGCACCAAACCGATCAGGGCGAAGCACCAGGTCAGACTAAGTGGTCGGCGGTGGGCTATGATGCCAGCGGCTGGGCTTCTATGAATGTGCCGGGCTACTGGGCCGATCAAACACCGCTGGGCCCTGTGAATGGCGTGGTGTGGTTTCGGAAAGAGGTAGAGGTGCCTGCCAGTATGGTAGGCAAACCGGCCCGCTTAGAGCTAGGTACGCTGGTTGACGCCGACTCTACCTACATCAATGGCCAACTTGTAGGCACTACGGGCTACCAGTACCCACCCCGCAAGTACGACTTTGCGCCCGGCGTACTTAAGGCCGGCAAAAACGTGATAGTTGTGCGGCTGATTAGCAACGGAGGCCGTGGAGGCTTTACGATGGGTAAAAGTTACCAGCTCACCAGTGGCGGGCAGACCATTGACCTGCGCGGACCGTGGCAGTACAAGCTAGGCGCCACCATGTCGCCCACGCCCGGTACTACTACCTTTCAATACCAACCCGGAGGACTGTATAATGGCATGATTGCGCCCGTGCTGCCGTACGCTGTAAAAGGCGTGCTCTGGTACCAGGGCGAGTCGAATGCTGGCCACCCGGAGGATTACCAGTCCCTGCTTTCCTCCCTAATCACCGACTGGCGGCAGCAAATGCAGCGCCCCAACCTGCCCTTCGTGTACGCGCAGCTGCCTAACTTCATGGCCGTGAGGAAGGAGCCCAGCGAGAGTGGTTGGGCGGCCCTGCGTGATGCGCAGCGCCGCACGCTGGCCGTGCCTAATACGGGTATGGCAGTGCTCCTGGATGTGGGCGAGTGGAACGATATTCACCCCCTTGATAAGCAGACAGTAGGCCACCGCCTGGCGCTGGCCGCGCAATCAGTGGCCTACGGCGAGAAGAAGATTGTGGGCATGGGGCCCCTGTACCAGTCGATGCAGGTGAACGGCAACAAAGCCACGATTTCTTTCACCAACACGGGTAGCGGTCTGGTAGCAAAGGGCGGCGACAACTTGCAGTACTTTGCTATTGCAGGTGCCGACAAGAAGTACGTTTGGGCTAACGCCAAAATTGAAGGCAACAAGGTAGTAGTCTGGAGCGACCAGGTACCGCAGCCCGTATCGGTGCGCTACGCTTGGGCCGACAACCCCGAGGGCACTAAGCTCTACAATAAGGAAGGATTACCAGCTTCTACCTTCCAGGCCAGCGTGTCAGCAACCGCACCAGCTCAATAAAAACCGGCTACCGCTCCGGGGGCTACCCTTCTTACCTGTTCGAACCTTGCTTGTAGTGCGCTGAACTCAAGCGCGTATCCGCCTTGTGCAGCGCATTCCTGTTGCCGGTTTTTCCGTGTACCTGCTATTGCTACGCGCTGCCTGCCTCATACTTCCACCTTTCCCACCATATGAAGAAACGTTTGCTTTTCTCCGGCTTCCTGGCCTGTCTGAGCTTATCGGGCCAAGCCCAACAAGCCCCCGCCGCCTACCTCGACCCCTCCAAGCCTGTCAGTGTGCGGGTGCGAGACCTGATTTCGCGCCTCACCCTAGAAGAAAAGGCCGATCAGATGATGTACAACAGCAAGGCCATTGAGCGGCTGAATATCCCGGCGTACAACTGGTGGAACGAGGCCCTGCACGGGGTAGGGCGGGCTGGTGCGGCCACTGTATTTCCGCAGGCCATTGGGCTCGGAGCCAGCTTTGATGATGACTTGGCGCTACGCGTATCTACAGCCATTTCCGACGAGGCGCGGGCCATGTACAATGCCGCCGTGGCTAAGGCTACCGCCAGCAGTACAGCGGCCTTACTTTTTGGACCCCCAACATCAACATCTTCCGCGACCCTCGGTGGGGAAGGGGGCAGGAAACCTACGGTGAGGACCCAACCCTTACGGGGCGCCTCGGGGTAGCGTTTGTGAAGGGCTTGCAGGGCCCCGACCCGCAGCACCTGAAAGTAGCCGCTTGCGCCAAGCACTTTGCCGTGCACAGCGGCCCCGAAAAGCTCCGGCACGAGTTCAACGCAGTAGCCTCGCCCCAGGATTTGCAGGAAACCTACCTGCCCGCTTTCAAGCAACTGGTGGATGCAAATGTGGAAGCCGTAATGTGCGCCTACAACGCCACCAATGGAGAGCCGTGCTGCGGTAATACCTACTTGCTGCAGGATGTGCTGCGCAAGCAGTGGGGCTTCCGGGGCCATATTGTGTCAGACTGCTGGGCGCTGGTGGATTTTTACCAGGGGCATAAGGTGGTGAAAACACCGGCAGAAGCGGCCGCGCTGGCCTTGCAACGGGGCGTAAACCTGAACTGTGGTAGCGTGTATCCTTACCTGCCCGAGGCCGTGAAGAAGGGCCTGACGACGGAGGCGCAGATGGATAGCTCCCTGGCCATTCTGCTGCGGACCAAGTTCAAACTGGGTCTGTTCGACGCCCCCGGTAGCAGCCCCTACGACAAGCTGTCTACGGACGTCATCAACAGTCCCAAGCACCGTGCCCTGGCCCGGGAGGCTGCGCAAAAGTCTATTGTGCTGCTCAAGAACAACGGCGTGCTACCTCTGCGCAACGACTTAGCGAAATACTTCGTGACGGGCCCCAACGCGGCGAATCTGGATGCTCTGCTTGGTAATTACTACGGCGTCAACCCGGAGATGAAGACCATTCTGGAAGGCCTGGTGGCGGGCGTGAGCCCTGCCAGCCAAATGCAGTACCGCCCCGGCGCCCTACTCGACCGGCCTAACCAAAACGGCGTAGACTGGGTAAGCGGCACGGCCCGCACCTCCGACGCTACGTTTGTGGTGCTGGGCATCAATGGGCTGCTGGAAGGAGAAGAGGGCGAATCCATTGCTTCCCCATCCTTCGGCGACCGGCTCGATTACAACCTGCCCCAAAATCAGATTGATTTCCTGCGGGGCTTACGCAAAAACAATCAGCAGCCCTTGGTAGCCATCATCACCGGAGGCAGCCCCATGAACCTAGCGGAAGTACACGAGCTGGCCGACGCGGTAGTTCTGGCTTGGTACCCCGGCCAGGAAGGCGGCAACGCCGTGGCCGACATCGTATTTGGGAAAGTGTCGCCTTCAGGCAAGCTACCCATTACCTTCCCCAAGAGCCTCGATCAGCTGCCCGCCTACGAAAGCTACGGCATGCTGGGCCGCACCTACCGCTACATGACCCAGGAACCACTGTACCCCTTCGGCTACGGCCTGAGCTACGCCAAGTTTGAGTACGGCACCCTGAAGCTGCCCAAGAAGGCAGCTAAGAACAAGCCCGTAGAAGTGGAAGCCACCGTGCGCAATACTGGCAAAATGGCTGGGGAAGAAGTGGTGCAGCTTTACCTGACGCACACGCCCCGCCAAGGCCAGCAGATTCCGCGCTACGCTCTCAAAAATTTCCGGCGGGTGGCGTTGCAGCCTGGTGCCAGCACTACGGTCAAGTTCACGCTCACGCCTGAGCAACTGGCTCTGATTGATGCCCAAGGCAAATCGGTGGCTCCTACGGGCCGGTAACCATTGCAGTGGGTGGGTCCCTACCCTCGGCGCGTAGCCAAACCCTCGGAGCTAGCAAGCCCGCTACGGCTACCCTTGCGGTGCGCTAAAGGTGCCCTTTTCCCAAGCTGTCAACTCTTCCTCCATGCTCTTTGCTCGGGTCTTCCGCGCGTCTGGCGGCCACCGTTGCCTCTTCTGCCTACCAGCACTAGCCAGGGTTCCATAGTACTGGCTGGTGCTAGCAGGCCACAACATTGGCGTGCGCAATAACCATACACTTCTGCGCAACCCCTCGGCCAGTAAGTGCTTCACCCTCTGCAGTACCAACCAGCTTACGAAGGTGCGCGTATTGGATGTACAAGGATGCTCGGTGCGAGGGTCATCAAGGGGCTGTGGACTTGTAGTTGTCGGTAATAGTTGGGATAAGTGCTAGTCAATTGATTGAAGTACAATGTATTACTGCTGAAAAAAGTGTGCGCGCAGCAATACAACGAGCCACTGCCGAGGATAAGAAATATAGATGACGTCGAATAGAATTTTTCCTTCTAAGGAGTTTGGCGTCACAAAACCGGCAGACCCCGCCGGTTTTTGACTATTTGGATAATAAGTACGAAAATAAATTTGCTTGCCTCTACCTATCGAAAACGTTTCCGAAAACGGTTTCGGTATTTTTATTACGAATGCAAAGCGCTGAAGCCTATTTCGGGTGAAAGGTGTGTAGGTACTTACTGTATATTCGAGAAACAATAGTCTGATGTAGTCCTTGGAATACGCTCAGGTAGCCACGGTTTGAAAACTGTATTGTGTAGGATGAAATAGAATTATTTCGTTCCGTGGTATTGTCCCGACGTTGATGCCCCCGCCCACTTCCTCTCGCCTGAAACTACTCTCTCATGAAATACCTGCTCGGGTATGATATCGGCAGCTCTTCTATAAAAGTAGCCCTGCTGGATGCCACTACTGGCCGCTGCCTGGCCAGCGTTACTTCACCGAAAACGGAAATGGAAATCTCGGCCCCCATGGTGGGTTGGGCGGAGCAGCGCCCGGAGCGTTGGTGGCAGGAGGTTGTAAACGCTACCCACCAAATCAAAGCCGAATACGGGTTCGATACTTCCCTGGTAGCCGGCATTGGCATCACCTACCAAATGCACGGCCTGGTGCTGGTAGATAAGGCCGGCAAGGTATTGCGTCCCGCCATCATCTGGTGCGACAGCCGCGCCGTAGACTTTGGCAACCAGGCCTTCGAGGGGTTGGGGGAAGACTTCTGCCTAAACAGCTTCCTCAACTCGCCCGGCAACTTCACAGCTTCCAAGCTGAAGTGGGTGAAAGAAAACGAGCCCGACCTGTACGAGCAGATTCACAAAATTCAGTTGCCAGGTGATTACATTGCTTTCCAGATGACGGGGCGCCTGTGCACCACCATCTCGGGCCTCTCGGAAGGCGTGTTCTGGAACTTCCGGGAGCAGGCCATTGCGCAAGACCTGCTGGACTACTACGGCATCAGCCGCGACCTGCTGCCCGAAGTAGTAGACACCTTTGCCGAGCAGGGGCGCCTCACGCCCGAAGCTGCCCAGGAACTGGGCCTTACGGCCGGGACGCCCATCTGCTACCGCGCCGGCGACCAGCCCAACAACGCCTTTTCGCTCAACGTACTGCAGCCCGGCGAAATAGCGGCTACGGCGGGCACGTCTGGCGTAGTATACGGCATCAGCGACCAGCCCGTGGTAGATTCCCGCTCCCGCGTGAATGCCTTTGTGCACGTGAACAGCACGCCCGCTCAACCTCGCAATGGCATGCTACTGTGCGTGAACGGAACGGGCATCTTGAACAGCTGGCTGCGCAAAGTGGTGGGCGAAATTCCTTACAACGAAATGAACACCCTGGCCGCTACTGCCCCAGTAGGGGCCGAAGGACTGGTATTTCTGCCCTTCGGCAACGGGGCGGAGCGGGTGCTAGAAAACAGGCCTACTACCGCCGAGCTTCGGGGCCTGAGCTTTAATACCCACGGCCGCCAGCATGTGCTGCGCGCTGCGCAAGAGGGCATCGTCTTCGCCCTGAACTATGGCATGGACATCATGCGTGAGTCAGGAGTACAGGTGCGCAAGGTGCGCGCCGGCAATGCCAACATGTTTCTGAGCCCACTGTTCCGGGAGGCCTTCGTGAACTCCGGCAACGTGGAGCTGGAACTCTACAACACTGATGCCGCCCAGGGCGCCGCGCGCGGCGCTGGGATTGGCGCGGGCGTATACGCTAGTGCCGCCGAGGCATTCGCAGGCCTAGAGCGCATTCTCACGCTAGAGCCTACGCCCAGCTTGCAAGACCAGTACCAGGCCGCTTACGGTCATTGGAACCATACACTACAACAAGTTTTAGGTCACTCAACCACCCAATCGCATGTCAACCAGCACGCTTTCTAAAACGGAATTTTTCAAGGGCATCGACACCATTAAGTTCGAAGGTCGGGAGTCAGACAACCCACTGGCGTTTAAGTGGTACGACGAGAACCGCATTGTGGCCGGCAAAACCATGAAGGAGCACTTGCGCTTTGCCACTTCCTACTGGCACACCTTCACGGGCACCGGGGGCGACCCGTTCGGCCCCGGCACCAAGCAGTTTTCCTGGGACAGCAAGGGCGATATTCTGGGTCGCGCCTACGACAAGATGGATGCCGCCTTTGAGTTCTTCACCAAGCTGGGCACGCCCTACTACTGCTTTCACGACGTTGACCTGGTAGACGAAGGCGCATCGTTGAGCGAGTACGAGAGCAATCTGCAAGCCATTGTTGAGTACGCCAAGGAAAAGCAGCGCGAAACCGGTATTAAGCTGCTCTGGGGCACGGCCAACGTGTTTTCTAACCCGCGCTACATGAACGGGGCCAGCACTAACCCCGATTTTCAGGTAGTAGCCCACGCCGCTACCCAGGTGAAAAATGCCATTGACGCTACGATTGCCCTGGGCGGCGAAAACTACGTGTTCTGGGGTGGCCGCGAAGGCTACATGACCCTGCTGAACACGGACATGAAGCGCGAGCTAGCGCACATGGGCCGCTTCCTGACAATGGCGCGCGACTACGCTCGTCAGCAGGGCTTCAAGGGTAAATTCTTCATCGAGCCCAAGCCAGCCGAGCCCACCAAGCACCAGTATGACTTCGACGCTGCTACCGTTATTGGCTTCCTGAAGGAGTTCGGCCTGCAAGACGATTTCATGCTGAACCTGGAAGTAAACCACGCCACGCTGGCCGGCCATACTTTCCAGCACGAGCTACAGGTAGCCGCCGATGCGGGCCTGCTGGGCTCTATGGACGCCAACCGCGGCGACTACCAGAACGGCTGGGACACCGACCAGTTCCCCAACAACCTCAATGAGTTGACCGAGTCTATGCTCATCATTTTGGAGGCCGGGGGCTTCCAACACGGTGGTATCAACTTCGACGCCAAAACTCGGCGTAACTCTACCGACTTGGAGGATATCTTCATTGCCCACATCAGCGGCATGGATACGTTTGCCCGCTCCTTGGTGGTAGCCAACGACATCCTGGAGAAGTCGCCTTACCGCAAGTTCCGTCAGGAGCGCTACGCTTCGTTCGACTCGGGTGAGGGTGCCGCCTTTGAGAAAGGCCAGCTGACCTTAGAAGACCTGCGCACCATTGCGCACAAGTCGGGCGAGCCCACGCCCCGCAGCGGCAAGCAGGAGTGGTTGGAAAGCATTATTAACCAGTACATCTAAGCGTTTGCCAAACGAAACCGGCTGGCCTTCCATATGGGCGTGGGAACCCTAGGGGAGAGGCTGGCCGGTGCCGTTTGCGCGCCGGATGGGGGTAGCAGGGTAGGGCCTCGCTATCCTGCATGCCCGCAGCCAAAGCCTCCCGCTGTTGATGAATGACGCATCGTCTTATATCGGCCGTGGGGGGCTTTGTATGTGTTTGCCCGAACTGAATCCTTTGTTCTGACTATGAAATCCACCGTTTTCACCTTTCCGAAACTAGCCTTGGGTGCCTTGCTCGTGAGCTGCGCCGGCTTGCTCAGCAGCCAGCACCCCGCCGCCGACAAAGGCCTCAAAGACTATTACAAAAACTACTTCCCTATAGGCGTGGCGGTAGGGCCGCAGTCGATTAAAGGTGCGGAAGCTGAACTGATAAAACAGCAGTTTAACAGCGTGACGCCGGAAAACGCCATGAAGATGGGGCCGATTCATCCGGAGGAAAACCGCTACTTCTGGACCGACGCCGACGCCATCGTAAACTTCGCTCAGGCAAACAAGCTGCGGGTGCGCGGCCACAACTTGCTCTGGCACGAACAAACGCCCAAGTGGCTGTTCAAAGATGCCCAGGGCAAGCCAGTAAGCAAGGAAGTACTACTCAAGCGCTTACACGATCATATTTTTACGGTAGTGAAGCGCTACAAAGGTAAAATCTACGCCTGGGATGTGGTGAATGAGGCCATTGCCGACAACCCCAGCGAGTTCCTGCGCAACTCCGAGTGGTACCAGATCTGCGGCGAGGACTTCATTGCCAAGGCCTTTGAGTACGCCCACGAGGCCGACCCCAAAGCCGTGCTATTCTACAACGACTACAACACGGAACGCCCCGAAAAGCGCGAACGGGTGTACAAGCTGCTCAAGAAGCTAGTAGACGCCAAAGTGCCGATTCATGCCGTAGGGCTGCAAGGCCACTGGTCGTTGCAGGAGCCCACGGAAGCAGAGCTACGTAAAGCCATTGAGCAGTATTCTTCGCTGGGCCTGAAAGTGCAGATTACGGAGCTTGACGTGTCTGTTTACCCTTGGGAAAAGGAGCGTCGCGAGAAGCGCCCCGGCGAGCTGGACACTTACACACCGGAGGTGGAGCAGAAGCAGGCCGCGCAATACAAGATGTTTTTCCGCGTCTTCCGCGACTACAAGAATGTGCTGACTGGCGTGACCTTCTGGAACGTGTCGGACCAGTACAGCTGGCTGGATACCTACCCAGTAGCCGGCCGCAAAAACTACCCTTTGCTTTTCGATCAGAACCTGAAGCCTAAGAGAGCTTACCAGGAAGTTGTGAAGTTCTAGGCGGCGCGCAGCTCCCTTGTCAGCTGAGGAGAGGTAGGGCGTGGTTGACCGGAGCGTTAGAGCAGTTTCTAGCCCTGGTCGCCTCACCCCTGTCTAGCTCCTCTCTGGATGGAGGAAGACTAACGCTAGTTTCGTTTTAAGCCACTTTAGCCTCTCCTGGAGAAGCATATAACTAGCTCGTTATTTAGCCTTGCATTCCCTTCTGCCCTTTGGGGGAGGGGCTAGGGGCGAGGCGACCAGGGCTAGAAACTACAATGACAGTTTTTTCTGCGCTCATGCCCATTTCACATTCCCATTCAACACGCCCGGCCTTGCTGGCCCGCTGGCTGTGTGCCTTGCTGCTACTGGCCTGTGCCCCAAGCTGGGCCGACACGCCGTCTAGCCTAGGCGACACGTATATTTCTGCTAAGAAAAGCAAGGGTAGCTTCGCCCTGGCCGCTTCTGGTAAAGCAGCCCCCCTATACGCCAGCGCCTCTGAGTGGCCAGGCGTACTGCGTGCCGCCAAAGACTTGCAGGTCGATATCAACCGCGTCACAAAGTTGCAGCCCACGCTAACTACTGACCAGGCACCCAAGGGTAAGGAAGTAGTGCTCATTGGCACTCTGGGCAAAAGCCCCCTGATTGACGGACTTGTGAAAGCCGGCAAACTAAACGGGGCTGCCTTAGCTGGGAAGTGGGAAGCGTTTGTAGTGCAAACCATTGAAAAGCCTATGCCGGGCATTGACCGCGCCCTCGTCATTGCCGGCAGCGACAAGCGCGGTACCATCTACGGCATCTACGACGTGTCGCAGCAGATGGGGGTGTCGCCGTGGTACTGGTGGGCCGATGTGCCCACGAAGGAGCAAAAGGCGTTGTACGTGGCAGCGGGGGGGCATTCGCAGGGCGAGCCAGCCGTGAAATACCGGGGTATCTTCATCAACGACGAAGCACCGGCTCTGCAAAACTGGTCTAAGGAGAAATTCGGCGGCGTCAACTCCAAGATGTACGCTCACATGTTCGAGCTGATTCTGCGTCTGAAAGGCAACTACCTGTGGCCCGCTATGTGGGGCAATGCCTTCAACGATGATGACAAGCAGAATCCGGTGCTGGCCGATGAGTACGGCATTGTGATGGGCACCTCCCACCACGAGCCTCTGACGCGCGCTCATGACGAGTGGCGGAGGTATGGCAAAGGACCCTGGAACTACCAAACCAATGCGGGCACCTTGCAAGAGTTTTGGCGCGGTGGCATGCAGCGCATGGGCACCCGCGAAAACATCCTGAGCATTGGTATGCGCGGCGACGGCGACGAGCCCATGAGCGAGGAAAACAACATTGCCCTGCTAGAGCGCATTGTGGCCGATCAGCGTAAGATTATTGCCGAGACGACCGGCAAACCCGCCGAGCAAACCCCCCAGCTGTGGGCCCTCTACAAGGAAGTGCAAGACTACTACGACCGGGGCATGCGCGTGCCCGACGACGTAACCCTACTGCTCTGCGACGACAACTGGGGCAACCTCCGCAAGCTGCCAAAGCTAGGGGAGAAGCCCCGTAGCGGCGGCTACGGCATCTACTACCACTTCGACTACGTGGGTGGGCCTCGCAACTACAAGTGGCTCAATACAAACCCGCTGCCCCGCATTTGGGAACAAATGCACTTGGCCCATGAGTACGGCGCCAACCAAATCTGGATTGTGAACGTGGGTGACCTCAAGCCCATGGAGCTTCCCATCTCGTTTTTTCTGGACTACGCGTGGAATCCCAACCGCATTAAGGCCACCGACGTAGCCGCCTACACCCAGCGGTGGGCCGCTCAGCAGTTTGGCCCCAGCCATGCCGCCGACATTGCCGACATCCTTGCCAAATACGCCAAATACAACGCTCGCCGTAAGCCCGAGCTACTAGACCAAAACACATATAGCCTCGCCAACTTCCGGGAGTTTGAAACGGTAGTAGCCGACTACAACCAGTTACTCACGCGGGCTGAGGCTATCAACCAAAAGATTCCGGCCGCCTCCCGCGACGCTTACTACGAGCTTGTGCTGCACCCCGTACAAGCCTGCGCCAACCTCAACGAGCTATACTATACCGTTGCCCTGAACCGGGAGGCTGCCCAAAAAGGCCTGTCTAATACGAATGCGCTGGCCGAAAAAGCCAAGGCCCTGTACGCCAAAGACGGCGAAATTACGCGCCGCTACCACGCGGTGGCGGGCGGCAAGTGGAACCACATGATGGACCAAACCCACATTGGCTACACCTACTGGCAGCAGCCCGAGGCCAACAAAATGCCCGAAGTAAAAACCCTGGCGAATGCCACCAGCCAGCCGACGCCTACTGCGTCGGTAGCGGCTCCCAAGGCTGGTGGTGCAGCAGCGGCCGGAGCTGGCTTTCAGGAGAGCAATGGCTACGTGAGCATAGAAGCCGAGCACTACACCAAGGCCGTAACAACTGGCCCGGTTACCTGGCAACACCTCCCCGATTTTGGCCGCACGCTAGGGGCCGTCACATCATTCCCGGTTACGGCTGCGCCCCAGGCCACGCCCGGGGGGCAGTCGCCCCACTTGGAGTACACCATTACTATGCAGCAAGCGGGGCCGGTTACGGTGCGCGCCTACTTAGCCCCCACACTTGACTTCACCAATGACCAAGGGTTGCGGTACGCCGTTTCTATTGATGATGAAACGCCGCAGATCATCAACCTGCATACTGGCTTGAAGCCCGACAACGGGAACAGGCCCTGGGAGCAGGCCGTGGCAGAAAGCATCCTCATCAAAACCTCCCAGCATAACCTCGCTACTGCTGGCACGCATACCCTAAAGTTCTGGCGTGTGGACCCCGGCGTGGTGCTGGAAAAGCTGGTGGTAAGCCACGGTGAGTTGCCTGCCAGCTACCTCGGCCCCCCAGAAAGCCCGGCTACGGTATCAGGCTCGGCAAAGGGGAGCGTTGGGCGCCGCTAGTTGCTTGCTCCAGCCTTACTTAGCTCTGCGCTGGGGTATTAGTTATCATCTGCTGATAGTTGAGCCTACAGGGGGCACCCAGCGCAGTTGTCTAGGAGTAGCAACGACAGTTGCACGCCGCCACTCCGGATAAGCCGGTACAGCAGAAGAGTCTACGCGTGGGCTCAGATAGAAAGTGTACGCATACGCTGCCCTTGCGCACCAACGACGTGTTACTCTTAACGCTCCAGCCTAACTTGTAAAGCAGCACAGGCCAATACCAGGGTTGGCCTGTGCTGCTTGTGGGTTTTGAAGGGGTAGAAGATCTGCAGCCGCAGATATTGGAGCCGGAAGTAGGAGGCCTATCTTCGCTCCGGTGCGCTGCATGCGTCCGCGCTTCAGAACTCTACTTCCGCTTTGCTACTGCTGTCCATGTTACCTAAATCTATACTTCTTCTGGTTCTGCCGGCGTTTGTCGCCTGCACTCGCCCGGCCCCTACCAGTATCAGTACTGCCCACCCTGGTGCCTACTTTCCGCCCTCCGGCGATGCCTGGCAACGCCAAGCACCTGCCGTGGCGGGCTTCGATTCTGTCCGGCTTGCGGATGCGGTAGCCTTTGCCAAAACTCAGGAAACCACCCAAATGGCGCCTGATTTTTCTACCCAGGAGGAGATTTTTGGCAAGTTGCTGGGACCTATTCCTAGCAGCCGCGCCGCTACCAACGGCATCATCCTGCGCCATGGCTACATTGTAGCCGAGTGGGGCGATACTAAGCGGGCCGATCCTACCTACAGCGTAGCCAAAAGCTTCCTGTCTACCATTCTAGGCATTTCCATCGACCGGGGTAGAATCAAAAATATTCATGATCCGGTAGCTACATACGTGCAGGATGGCGGGTACGAATCAGCCCAGAACCGGCCCATAACGTGGGAGTACCACGCCCGCCAAACCAGCGAGTGGGAGGGGGAGCTGTGGGGTAAAAATGCCAACTTTATTGGCCACGAAGCCTTCGGCCGGGGCGAGCGGAAGCCCCGTGCCCTACAAGCGCCCGGCTCCTACTATGAGTACAACGACGTGCGAATCAACCGGCTGGCCCTGTCGTTGCTGCGCGTGTGGGAGCGGCCATTGCCGGAGGTGCTGAAAAAGGAAGTACTGGACCCCATTGGGGCTTCTACCTCTTGGCAGTGGGTTTCCTATCCAAACGCCATAGCTACCGTCCGCGGTAAGATGATGCCCTCGGTAAGCGGAGGTACGCGCTGGGGTGGGGGGCTCGTCATCAATGCCCGCGACGAAGCGCGTTTTGGCTACCTCATGCTGCGGCAGGGGCGGTGGGGCCGCCGCCAGGTAGTATCACCCGCTTGGATTCAGCAAGCCACAACCCCCGGCCCCGTAGGGCCCGACTACGGCTACCTCTGGTGGCTCAATACCACCCGCAAAGCCTGGCCCGATGCGCCAGCTACCAGCTATGCGGCCCTTGGCGCCGGCCAAAACACCATTTGGGTTGATCCAGAGCACGACTTGGTTATTGTGTGGCGCTGGCACAATGGCAGCCCCAACGAATTGATAAAGCGTGTGCTCGGAGCCTTGAAAGCGTAGTGCAACGCAGTTGGCTAACGGCAGTAGGTAGCTGCCCGGCACAGGGCCACAAACAAGAAACCCGGGC
>NZ_JZIR02000029.1:0-1052 GCF_000961955.2 Hymenobacter sp. AT01-02 | reverse complement strand
GGGCTTCCACCTTCTCGTGGCTGATGTCGCCGGGAATTACCAGCACGGCTACTCCACGCTGAGTGATGGCCGTTTGGATGGCAATTTCAGTGGTGCGCACGGCTTGATCAGGAATGCCAATCAGCTCACAGTAGGCACTGCATTCTTTGAAAGTCAGCTCCGGGTGAGTTTCCTGAAAATATTGAGTTCCTATCTCAATACTGGGAATTTGGGCGGCAATAGCCAGTACAGGCACCCGACTACGGTGGCAATCATATAGGCCATTGAGCAAGTGGGTGTTGCCGGGCCCGCAAGATCCGGCACACACGGCCAGCGTGCCCGTTACGTGAGCCTCGGCGCCGGCGGCAAAAGCGCCAGCTTCTTCGTTGCGCACATGCACCCACTCTATTCCCTCTCGCTTCCGGATTTCTTCGGTAATACCGTTCAGTGAGTCGCCCACTACTCCATACACCCGCGTAACGCCGGCCGCCATGATGGTATCAACCAGTATTTCAGAGACAGTCTTCTTCGCCATAATCTTCAGAGGTTAGTCTCTAGGCTATACGGCAGAACAAAACGTGCGGGCTATTAATCTTCCCGTCTGAAGCCCTCTACATCCCCTATCCAAGCCAAAGGGTTGTCCGTTACGAGATAGTCCAGGTACCTCGAAAGTACACCTCAGCCGTTGCTACCAGCACAACCTCAACCTTGCCCTAGCCGAGCAATCCCGATATACCCTTCACATTCAATCGAGCAAATTTCAGCACACGCTCGAACTTGTCTTGAGTTGCGGTCAGCTCTTCGTCTTCCGGCATTTTAGTGGGCACATGGGTAATCAGCAATGCAAACACCGAAGCGGCAATGTCCATGTACCCCAAAATCAGGAGGTAAAGTTGCTTCTTCTGATCCTCGGAGTAGCCCTTGGTGCGAATTGCCTTTACCAGCGTATCGAGCTGGGTTGTTTCGTCGGTATATAAGTCGCGGAGAGTGCTACGGGCGCTTGCATACTCTGCCTGCTCTTCTTCACTGGCTGAGTGCAGGGCAAACGGAAACGTCTCCGCAAAGGCAGTAGC